>JBDTSX010000205.1:0-7927 GCA_039930925.1 Acidobacteriota bacterium
TGGCTGGGAAACCGCCGACGAGTCTATACCGTCAGCACGGCAGCGTCCCGCATTCGCCGCAGGCACGGCTCCATCCGTGAAAAAGTTGCCGTCTGCCGTTGCCAGGGGGAGGACGGCCCCCCAACGCGGGCTGACTCTGGCGCGACGGCGACACCAGTTATTCGCCGGCTCCGCCGGCCGGCGAATCTTCAGAGCGCTGCGGCCTTAAGCCGCTCGAGGCGCAGGTTTCGTTCTCGGTCCGCCGGCGACATGTCGTCGTCCGCCGGCGATTCCACGACCAGGAGACAGCGGTTCGTGGCGACGTCGCCTTCAGCGCGCACGCGCGCGCCAGGGTCAGCGGGCATGCTGACCAACGAGAGCTCATACGGTTCCCAGCGGACCGCCAGGCGGATCGGAAGGGTGCCCCGGCTCTCCGACTCGCGGTATTCATGGACGCGATATCCGACGCTCACGCCGGTGATGATTCCGTCCTGCACGTCCCGAAAGATCGCGTCCGCGTCCGGTCGTTTCGAGAATCGCACCTTCGCGCGGCCGGTCGTTCCGTCAACGGCCGCGGTGCCGTCGACCACAACGCCGATTTGATCGGCGAGCGACGCCGCGATATGCGAATTCAGCAGCGGAGCGCCGTTATTCAGGCGATCGAGGTTGACGTGTGCGGGATCAAGCGAGAGGCGCTCGATGTACCGCGCCCCGGTGATGAAGTCCATCCGCACCACGTCGCCGCCGGCAGCCCAGGTCAGCTCCACTTCTCGGCGCTCCGTACTGACGCTGCCGAGCGCCGCCCGAAAGTCCATGGCCGGCAGATCGATCGTGGTCGTTGGCGCGCGGCGGATCAGCCCGTCAGGCGCCGCGACTGGCGTACGCCGGTGATGCGTGATTGGCTCCGACGGCATCCGCATCACGCCGGGATAGTCGCTCCGTTCGGCGGTTTCCTCCGGTTGGGCGGCGGCCGCGCGGGACGCCGCCTGAACACCTGCCAGGTGATCGCTCCACGCTTGTTGAGGAACGACGCGCAGTGCGTTCGCCAGGGCGCCTTCGGCGTCCAAAGTGACCGGCCACGCGAGCGGCGCGACACCAGCCGGTTGCCCATGCTGCCGTGCCGCGGTGTCCAACGTTTCTTCGGCTTCGCGCAGCCCCTCGAGGATTGGGGTCAACTGGTCACAGATTTTCTGCAGCTTGTCGCGCCGGCGCCCGAGCTCCTTCAAGGTCGCCAGGCGCGCCGCGGCGGTCGCGTCGACGACGGCCGTTTCTGCCTCACTGACCCGGCGCTCGTAGCCCGAAATTACAACCGCCGCAGCGCGTTGCTCGGTGATCACACGCTCAAGGTCAGCGACCGTCGCCCGCCCAGCGGGGACAGCGGACTGCAATTCGGGAATGCGCGCAGTCGCGGCGCGGAATCGGTCTTGCGCTCGCCGGGCTTCGGCCTGCACATTTGCCAAACGCTCGCGGGCCATTCCCAACCCAGGATCCATCGCGTCGAGACCTTTGATCAGTTCTGCCGGCGACGGGGTCAAGATTCGCAACCTGTAGTCACTCATTGTTCGTTTCTCCGAAAATCATTGGTAAATCCCCAGCTGCGGACGAGAGCGTCCGCGAGGCGCTCATGCCTCCGGTTATCCGCCTGCTGATGCGAAACCGCCCTACGTGCGAACTCAGGTACGTCAGCGACCGGAGTATTTAGGACCGTCGATTGCCAGAATGCCGTCCAGCACCGCTCGCCAGGACTGGGCGCAGCCATCAACCATGCGTGCGCACATTCGTGCACGGCAATCTCCCGAATCTGCTCTGGTGTGCCGTCGCCAGCTGACACCTGGACGACAAATGGGCGATCTTCGAAGGAGGGCTGCGCGCCGCACCAACCCAGCATCTGGAGACCCGACCCGAAGAACGTGACGTGTCCGATCAGGTAATCCGCCACGACGGCGGGCAGGCCCGCGATCGCACGGCTCACGATGTGATGGATGAGATCGTCGCCGTAGTATGCGATCCGGGTGAATACGTGCTCGACGTCCAGACTTGCCGGCCACGGCCGCGGAGTGAGGGCGAGCCACGCCAGCAGCTTTTGCTGCGCCGGCTCTGTACTGCACAGTTCGCCGGACATCCAGGCGGGCTCCCCAAGGCACGAGATCTCGCGATCCGTGAGGACGCGGCCGAATACGTCGCGCATTTCGAGACGCCCCAATCTCATCTCTGTGCCGCCGCCCGGGCGGCCTCGAGCTGCGCAAGGGTGAGGGATCGGTATTCGCCGTCGTGGTCGCGCGAGCCAGCGCGGCGGGCAGCGGCTGCGAGCGCCGAACCCTGGAACACACTGGCGCCGACGACATGCGGTAATGAACTCCGGCCCTCGAAGAACCGCGCCAGTTCTTCCCGCTCAACCCGTTCCGCTGAAACGATCGCGGCCTCGGCGTCGCGGCGCTCACGCTCGACGCGGGCAAACGCTTCCGCCGCATGCTCAACGTGCCGCGCCATACACTCCGCGATTCTGGCCCTGAGTGCATGCGCCGCGACGAGGGCCGAGGCGTGCGGCTCGGCCGCGGGCAGGCCGGCGAGGTGCCTAGCGATTGCGCATTCATACTCGGCGATTGCGTCTGCCGCAGCCTGCGCGCGCGCCACGCCCCGAACGGTTGCGGCGTCGGCCGCCACCGCCCCGACTCGGTCCGCGATCACGCGGCTGCGGAGAAACGAACCCAGCTCCGGATCCGCGTCGACGCACAAGGCGTGCAGATTTGCGACGCACGCCCCGTAATCCAGTTTGGTGAACGTGGCTTCGTAGAAATCGAACTGTCCCAAGGTGTCGGCCGTCCCCCGAGCAAACGGCGGGAAGAGGGCCGGCCGGGCCTGGTCGACGAGCGCAGCGTGCGCAGCAACGGCGGCCGCGTGTTCCCGGCTGAACAGCGCACCCAACGGGACCGCCTCGAATGTGACGACCGCTTCTTCGGAGTCTCTTGCTTCTTTTCTCACTGCGTTTTCTCCCAACCGATCGTTGCAATCAATCGCTCGCCGAGGGCCAGTACCGCATCCGGGCCTAGGACGAACGAGAAATAGGGCTCGGACGCGTCATCCTTGAAGAGCGCCACGAGTACGACGCCCCCGTCTACCGCGTCAGGCCAGGCGGAGACGGAAAGTTGCTCTGGCTTGAGGACCAAGACCCCGCTTTCCGCCGGCGTGCGCGTCGGCCCGCTGGAGCGGACCGCCCATTCCTCGTCAGCCAGCGCGACGTTTCCGATGCGCCGCCGGCCCTTGGAGGCGGTTACGACCGACGCGAACAGCCTGCCCCGGTCAGCCGCCGCCCCGATGGCCTGCGGAGTGACCTTTTTCCGACGGGCGAACTCCGAGAAACTCATCGACATCTTTCAACCTGCACTCTTTCAACCGCTAAAAAATCACTAGAACTAGAGTCTTTTTGCGCCTCGCCTGCCCGCAGTCTAAGATCGGGCCGGAAGAACCTCCCCGGATAGGGGTAGACAAAACGTTTCTCCCATCGACTCATCATCTCGATCCGATCGCGCCGACTCGCGCCGCGTCGCGATCCGAACTTGGGACACGGGACAGGACACCCCTAAAGGGGGGTGTTGTCCTGTCCTTTTGTCCCGGACCAGTTGTCCCCGTTGTCCCGGGACAACCTGTCCCGGTCATGACGTGGGCCTCCGCTCAACCAGAGCCAGCCGTGCCGGGACTCCGTACCCGCCTTCGAGCTTCGTGAATAACCGCGTCCCGCGTTGCCCCGCCTTCTTGATGGCGTCAGGCTTGGCTCCGAGCTCCTCCGCGAGGTCCTCGACGCTGCGGGGCCCTTGGCGCAGTCCAGCGACCATCCGTTGCCAGAGCGGCTGTCCGGCGGCCAGGTCTGGCGCTCTGTCGTCAAGGTCGCAGCGGTTCACCCGGATCCGGTCCGCCTCGAATTGGATCGAGATACCCACGGAGGGGAGTTGCGGCAAACCGTTCCGCTTGCGGTGGTGAAATGCGCAGATGAGCGGTTGCCCGTCCCCGCTCGATTGCGCCTTGACGAACCAGCCGCACCGAATCAGGTTTCCCCAAAACACCGAACCGAAGAACGTCTCTTCACCCTCAGAACCGGGCTGCCCGTTCTTCACGACGTGGCCGAGCCACAGCTGACCCGCCTGCGTGCCGGCGACGTATCGGGCCGCCCGGTTGAAACTGATCGCGGTGTCGCTGAATTCGGGCTTGTCGTGACAGGCCGGCGCGATGGAGTCGATCGCGAAGTAGCGGATGCCGTGTGCCAGGAAGTCGCGCCGGATGCTGTCAGCTTCCTGCACGAGCGGCCGTGTGCACTGGATGTAGCGGATTGGTGGCCGATGCCCGTCTGGCCACAGCAGCGCTTGTCGTCGCTTATGCGGGGAGGGATCCCACTCGTAATCGAGAAACGCGACCGGAACGCCGCGGTTGGCGAGCTCACCGAGCGCATACAGGCCGAAGAGACTCTTCGCGCTGTCGCCCTTGGCGTAGATGCCAGCCGTCCCAAACATCGGCAGCTTCACGCCGAGGACGTCGTAATAGCCATCGTCGGCGCGGTCCGGCGTCTCGGACAGCAGGACGGATGGATGACCCGTCGCCTCAGCCTGGAGCAGCCGGATCCCGAACTCGTCGACGAGCCGGGTCCAGTCGATCTGAGGCGCCTGGGACTGCTTGCTGAGGATGCTCGCGAACCGAGCGCGAGTGTAGGCGGAGGAAATGTTTTCGGTGGAGACGGTCAGCAAGCCGCCGTAGGTCCGGGCGCCGTGAAGCCGGCAACGGACGGTGATCTGTGCGTAGAGGTCGTCACCCTTTCGGCGGATGTGTTCCGCCTCAAACTCGATCGGCACGCCCTTCAGTGTGAAGAGATACCGCTCGCCGTCTCCGACTGCGACGAACTCACGGGCACACGAAATTGCTGGCGCGGCATCTGTCCATGACTCGGAGATCGGCGCGGTGCTTGGCTGCGGGCTCACGCGGCGAGGACCTTCTGCGCTGCCGCTCGTGTGGCTCCGACTTCCGCGGACAGGTCCACAAGGCGCTTGCCGCGGCGGTCGTAGCGCTGCGTGAGATCTGCCAGCGCCGCGAGACTGACGCTCAGCAGTTCGCGCAAGGTGCGGTTATCGCACTCGAGCCCGGCGATCCGCGCAAGCAGATCAACCTCGGTGAGAATAAGGTGCTCGATCTCGAGATCGAGGATTTGGCGTGCGCGATGATTTAGACTGTTCATGTTGATTGCGCCCCACGCAATCGACTGACGGCGCGCCCCGTATCCGCGGGCCGCGCCGTTCGCCGTTTCTAGCCGCGCCGCTTTTAGCCGCCCGCGGGATCTGCCGCGCGAATTTCCCTGACCAGCGCCGCCGCGAGCGCGCGCGCGATCGCCTGCTCGAGCGACGACAGCGACGTGCTCACTGGCTGTTCACCTGTTCGCTGGCCAGTCGCTCCACATCGGCCCGGCGGAAGAGCCGCCACCCTCCCGCCGTGCGGGTCGATGGAAGCTTGCCGGAGTCGGCCCACACACGTACCGTCTGAACGCTTTTGTCGAGAACGCGGCCGGCCTCGCTCGCCGTCAGGATCTCTTCGATGGTGTTTTGCATTTCCCCAGCCCCCTACTAGTGTGTTAGTCTAACTAACCGGTTAACATGTTTAGAACCGGTTAACCGGATAGGATTGGGAAATGGTCAAGAAAGCGGTTGTAGTGACGGGCGCCGCAAGGCGGTTCGAGGATCTCAAGGCCGCGTATCTCGTGATCGGCGATAGCGCCGTGAGCCGGTTGACGTGGATCGCTCAATTCGCGCGCGAGGATCCGTCAACGTGGCAGTCTGGGACGCGCGCCGCGCACGGCAACTGCATTTTGGCGCTCACCGGTTTCCTATTCCCCCCGAACCTAGTCGGTGGGCCGCGAATTCCGCCTCCGTTACCACCTGAAGACGTCGACGAGGTGCACCGCGCGCTTAAGCGGGCGATGCACGACCTGGTAAATAATCCGGCCGGAGAACCCGTGGATATACCTACCGACGCGGTATCCGTCGCCGTCGTGCGCGTGAGCGGTGTGCACGAAAAGCCGGCGAAATGGGGGACCGTCTTGACATACACGTCCCCGCTGGCGGTCCTGCACGCGCTGAAGGACCTCGTGCTTGTTGCTGGTGATCGCCTCGTGGCGTGTCGGTATTGCGCCGCCCCATTCGTTGCGTTTAAGAAGCAGGAATTCTGCGGCGAGCAGTGCGCCCAGAAGTCGCGCAACGAGAAGAAAGCGGCAAAGAAGGCCGGGAGGAAGTCGTGATTGCCGCCATCTACGCGCGCAAGAGTACCGAGCAGACCGGCATGGCTGACGAGCAGAAGTCCGTCACCCGACAGATCGACCACGCGCGGCAGTACGCGCACCGGAAAGGCTGGACGGTTGACGAGGCGACTATCTTCGTCGACGACGGGATCTCCGGTGCCGAGTTTGCGACGCGGCCCGGGTTTCTGCGACTGATGAACGCGCTGAAACCGCGGCCGGCCTTCCAGGTGCTCGTGATGTCCGAAGAATCCCGTCTCGGACGTGAAGCGATCGAAACCGCGTACGCGCTCAAGCAACTCGTCCAGGCCGGTGTCCGGGTGTTCTTCTATCTCGAGGACCGCGAGCGCACGCTCGACAGCCCGACCGATAAGATCATGATGTCGCTGACCGCCTTCGCCGACGAACTGGAGCGCGAAAAGGCACGACAGCGGACCTACGACGCGATGGCTCGCAAGGCCAAGGCCGGCCACGTCACCGGCGGTCGCGTGTTCGGCTACGACAACGTCGACGTGTGCGGCGCGGCGGGCGGCCGATCGCACGTCATGCGGCGGATCAACGAGCCGGAAGCCGCTGTCGTGCGCCAGATCTTCGAATTGTGCGCGGCCGGCGCGGGGCTCACGCGAATTACCAAGACACTCAACCAGGACCGCGTGCCTGCGCCGCGGGCGCAGCAGGGACGGCCGACGGGATGGGCGGGCAGTTCGGTGCGCAGCGTACTCCTCCGACGCCTCTATGCTGGGGAAATTGTCTGGAACCAAACGCGCAAGCGCGATCGCTGGGGGCTCTCGAATCGAGCGGACCGAACCGTCGGAGAGTGGGTCCGGGTGTCTGCGCCGGAGCTGCGGGTCATTTCACCAGAGCTGTGGGCCGCGGCGCACGCCCAGTTCGCGGAGCGGCAACAGAAGCACACGGGGATTGGGCGGCGGCGCCTGGATGTCGAGTCGAATTATCTTCTCTCCGGGTTTGCGCGCTGCGGAACGTGCGGCGGGGGGCTCGGCGTGCATACGCGGCAGCATGGCGGCCAGCGCGTGCCGTTCTACGGCTGCGCCGCCTACTGGAAGCGGGGGTTGAACGTCTGCGCAAATAACCTGCTGGTGCGGATGGACACGCTCGACACCGAGGTGCTGGCAACGCTGCAGGACGATGTCTTCCGGCCAGCGGTGATTGAAGAGGCGATCCGCCTGGCGCTCGAGGAACTGTCGCCAGCCACTCAGGACCGGAACCGCGAAAAGATCGTCATGGAGCTTGCGCAGGTGCGGCAGGAGTGCGACCGCCTGGCGGAAGCCATCGGCGGCGGCGGTCCGCTCGATGCGCTGGTGGCACGGCTGACGGCGCGCGAGGCGCGCTGCGTGGCCCTTGAGCAAGAGTTGGCGTATCGGCCGGCTGACCGCCCGGTCATGACCCTGCCGGCCCTAGAGGCGCGGCTGCGGGCGAAGCTGGGAGATTGGCGCGCGCTGCTCGCGCGGAACGTCCAGGAAGGGCGGGCAGTGCTTCGCGCTTTACTCATCGGCCCCTTGAAGTTCACGCCGGTGAACGAGCCACGAAGGCGAGGCTATGCCTTCGAGGGTCAAGTAGCGCTCGACCGATTACTGGCTGGGGTAGTTGAGCTGCCACCATTGATGGCGTCCCCAGCGGGATTCGAACCCGCGTTTTGGCCTTGAAAGGGCCACGTCC
>JBDTSX010000206.1:0-7923 GCA_039930925.1 Acidobacteriota bacterium
CCGCCGGTCAGGTTCGGCACTTCCAGACCCGGGAGCGCCGCCAGGACCTTGTCCACGTCGGTCGAGCCCGCCTTCTCCACCGCCTTCACCCACAGGTTGAACCCGATGTAGGTCGCCTCCATGGGATCGTTCGTCGTCCGCTTGGGGTTCTTGATGTAGGTGTGCCACTCGTTGATGAACGCGGTATCGGCCGGCGTCTTGATGCTCATGAAATAGTTCCACGCGGCGAGATGGCCGACCAGCGGCTTGGTGTCGAGACCGGACAGTTCCTCTTCACCAACCGAGAAGGCCACGACCGGAATGTCTTCGGCGGAGACTTTCTGGTTGCCGAGCTCCTTGTAAAACGGCACGTTGGCGTCTCCGTTGATGGTCGAGACCACCGCGGTTTTCTTGCCCGCCGAGCCGAACTTCTTGATCGCGGCGACGCGCGCCTGCCAGTCCGAGTGGCCGAACGGCGTGTAGTTGATCGAGATATCCTCGGCCTTCACGCCCTTGGAGAGCAGATACGCTTCCAGGATCTTGTTGGTCGTCCGGGGATAGACGTAGTCGGTGCCTTCGAGGACCCAGCGTTTGACCGCGACATCTTTCATCAGATAATCGACCGCCGGAATCGCCTGCTGGTTGGGCGCCGCGCCGGTGTAAATCACGTTCCTGGAGGATTCCTCGCCTTCGTACTGCACCGGATAGAACAGCAGCCCGTTGTTCTTTTCGAAGACCGGCAGCACCGATTTGCGGGACACCGACGTCCAGCAGCCGAACACCGCCGAGACCTTGTCCTTCTCGAGCAGCTGCTGCGCCTTCTCGGCAAACAGCGGCCAGTTGGACGCCGGGTCGACGACCACGGCTTCCAGCTTCTTGCCGAGCAGGCCACCTTTCTTGTTCTGCTCCGCAATCAGCATCAGCACCGTATCCTTCAGGGTCGTCTCGCTGATCGCCATCGTGCCGGAGAGCGAGTGCAGGACGCCGACCTTGATGGTGGCCTGGGCCGAGAGGACCACCGATAGCGCAGTCCCGACGGCAGTCAGCGCGACGGCCGGGACGATGTATTTGACTCGACGATTCATGGGTAACTCCTTAAGTGGTTTCAACACGTGACAAACTTCCTGCGCCCGGCGTGACGGGCGGGGGCCGGGCACGAATCGGCCGGTCCTCACATCTGGAGCTGCAGGCCTATACCCACCTGTTTGAAGTTGGTCTGCACGGCGCTGAAGGTCGTATTCTTGAAAAAGAACATGACTCGCGCCTTGAAATCGCTGATGACGTAGTTGAAGTTGAACTCGGTCGTTTTCTGGTCGTAGTCTTCGTCCACCGCGGTCAGGCCGTTGCTGAAGTTGGCCTTGGCGAACTTGCCGAGCAGTTCGAACCTGCCGGTCATCCCGGCGGTGGGAGGAAACAGGTAGCTGCCGAGCACATACCCGCCGGTGTCGGTGCCGTACCGGGCGCTGTAGCCTCCTAACTTGTCGTATTTCGCCAGCTCGGCTTCGACGGTGAAGCTGCTGCCCCCGGCGATCTTCTTCTCGAGCAGGAAATCACCGCTGTAGGCGCCCTCGCCGTCCTGCACCTGCCCGGCGGCTCCGATCGCCAGAAGATTCTTCCCACCGTAGTAGGTGCCGTTCAGGTAGTACCCGGGCTCCGCATCCCAGAAATCAACCTGCACGCGTCCGGCGGTGATCAGGTCGTTCTTGCCGGTGGCCGATGAGCCGTCGAACACCCCCGCCTGCACCTTGACCTTGTCGAACTGCCCCCAGTAGGCAACCCCGTTGTCCCGTCCCGTCGCGACGAACGGATAGCCGTCCTGGACGCCGTCGGTGTAGACCGACCAGTGATGCGCGTAATACGGGCCGTACAGGTTGGCGCGATCGCTCGGCGGGAGCATGCGTCCCGCCCAGATGTTGAACTTGCCGGACAGCTCGAACTTCGCGACCGCGTCCAGCACCGTCACGTGGTTACCGGAGCCGTCGTACTCGGTGTTGAACTCGAACTTGATCTTGTTGGCCGGGTTCCCGTTGACGTAGAGGCGAACGCTGTCGAGCGCGAAGTCGTTGGTGGTATCCCGGCCATCCGGCTGGGTACTCGCGAAGCTGGTTCGCATGCCGGCGCCTACGGTCACCGGCGCCAGTGGCGCCGGCGCCTGCGCGCGCAGTGGCGCCGCCACCAGCAACACGGCACCGGCCAGGAGCGCGGGCCGCCAATGGCGCGCGATGACCGAGGAGTCATCGCGGACGACGTCGATGAGCATGCATGATCCCTTCAATGAGTCGCGCGACATGCGCGGGAACGCCGGGTGCCGTGACTGACGGCCGGTCGATCGGCGTGCACAACCTGAACTGCAAACCAAGCTCCACCTTGGCGCGGCCGGAAATGCTCGATTTCACAGGGAAACTTCGGAGCGGGCCACGATCTCTTTCAGACATACTTGTCTGTCAGTGATTTTCTGAACTGCATTCTTGTCGCTTCGAGACCGCTGCGATTGGCGTCGCTCGGAGGGCGTGTAGCCGTGTGAATGGGCCGGCAGATGGTGAACAAAAGCCGGGCGCGGCGAATACATCTTCATTGTCGCCAGCTGCGTCGATGAGTGACATTATTGTCTGCTAGTCATTGGCAAGCGGCCCGCGCCGCGCGACCTCGTCGCGCCAGGAAGCAGTTTTTTTCGATACGATTGCAGCTCCCCTTGGAGACCTGTGCTGCTGCTCATCGATTTCGTCGCGCCGACAGTGATCGTCCGGGAAGTGCACCGGCCGTCGCCGTTGCGGATCATCGGCAACGGCCCGCCCGGCACGTTCGTTCTGTTCCCCGACGGCCTCAGGGTTTCGCTGCCGACCGACCAGATTGTCTTTGCCGAGGACACGTCCGGGCATGCGCGCGTCGGATTTGGCGGGATGCGGTTTGCCGGAACGGAGCAAGGACAACTGGTGTTCGATCGCGTGCGCGAGCTGTGGCCGGAGGATCAACTGTCGCCGGATCGCAGCTTCACGATGCGGCTCGATCACCGCTGGGTGGCGGCGATTTCGGAGGACGGGCAGCGCCTCTGGGCCGCGGATTCGCCGCTGAGATGAAAGACTGCCCGGCGCACGCCGAGTTGATCTAAGCTCTCGGGATGAATCGGCGCACCTTTCTATCCGGCATCGCGGCGCTCCCGGCGGTCGCTTCGCTCGACCTGAGCCAGACCGCTGCGCCACCGCCTCCGCGGGGTGGCCTCAAGCTCGGGATCGTCACCTACAATATCGGCAAGGACTGGGACGTCCCGACCATCATCAAGAATCTCACCGACACCGGCTACGACGCGGTGGAACTGAGGACGACCCACAAGCATGGTGTCGAGATCGCGCTGCCCGCGGCGGCTCGCGCCGAGGTGCGGAAGCGGTTCGCCGACTCTCCGGTCAGAATTGGCGGGCTCGGCACGACCTGCGAATACCACTCGCCGGACCCGGCGGTGGTGCGCAAGAACGTGGACGAGACCAAGGCGTGGGTGACGCTGGCCAAGGATCTCGGCTCGCCGAGCGTGAAGGTCAGGCCGAACGGCCTCCCCAAGGACGTCCCGGAAGAAAAAACCCTCGAGCAGATCGGCAAGGCGCTCGCCGAGTGCGGCACGTTCGCTCAAAACAACGGCATCGTCATTCAGCTCGAAGTGCACGGCGCGGAGACCTCGCGGGTGCCCCGCGTGCGAAAGATTTTCGACTACGGCGGCAACCATCCCAACGTGCGCGCCTGCTGGAACTCGAACCAGACCGACCTGCTGGACGGCGGGTTCGACGCGAACTTCCGGCTGCTGCGCGATCAGATCGGCCAGATCCACATGCGCGACCTGTTCCTGCAGGAATACCCGTGGCGCCGGCTGATTACGTCGCTCGCGGAAATGAAGTTCACCGGCTATTGCTTCGCGGAGATCCCGGAGTCGAGCGATCCGATTCGCGTGTTGAACTATTTCAGGGGCATGTTCCTCGCTTACCAGAATCTCTGAGCCTCGAGCTCCGCCACCGCCATCGTCCGGCTGAAGCCGGACGCCACGGGCGGTTCAGTCGTCCGCTGAAAGCCGCGGTCGGGGCGCCGAACTCGTCTGCCTGAAGCCGGACGCGATGGCCGGTGCCCGCGCTATCGACCCTGGAGCGCCACGCTCTTGTGCGTCCGGGCCGACTCGCGCGCCGCTTCCAGAATTTCGGTCACGATCAGATTGTTCTGGAGGGACGACAGCGCGTTCGGCTTCCGCCCGCCGCGCACCACGGCGATCAGGTGCGAAATCGAATCCTGCTCGTCGGGCGCCCGCGGATCCGGCGTGACGGCGTGTTCGGGCTCGGTCCCCATCCGGACGCGCAGCGCGGTCCGGCTCGCCACCGCGGTCCCGTGCTCGCCATACAGCTCGAAGTCCTTCCGGTCGAACGGCCAGTTCCACGACGCCTGAATGATCCCCTGCGCCTTCGGATACTCCAGCAGGATCGTCGCCTCGTCGTCCACGCGCGGGTAGACCGCGGGCTGGAACTGCTGCGTGAGGGCGGTCACCGAACGCGGCCGCTGGTTGTCCATCATCCACGTCATCAGGTTCGCGCCGTAGCAGCCGAAATCGAACAGCGCCCCCGCTCCATTCTTGACCGGGTCCGATAGCCAGGCGAGGAACTCCGGCTGCACGTTGATGCCCTTCGGCCCGCGATGCCCGTCCATCGCCACCATTTTGCGGATCTCACCGGCCGCGTGCTGATCCTTGACCAGGGTCCACATCGCCGCGTGACTCGGATACCAGGTGGTCTCGTAGTTGACCAGCACCTCGATCCCGCCGCGTTCCGCCGCGCGCTGGATCCGTTTGGCGTGCTCCACGCTCACCGCGAGGGGTTTCTCCATCATCACGGCGAGATGCCGCGCCGCGGCTGCCTCGACCACCACCGGGTGATCGTAGGTATTCGTGAATGACGCCACCGCGTCGGGCCTGGTCCGCTCGAGCATGGCGGAGAGGTCGGTGAAAAAGAGCGCGGGGTCGAGGCTGGTTTGCTTGGCATACGACGCGTGCAGTGCGACGTCGGGCTCGAAGATGCCGACGATCTGGACGTCCGGGCGCGCTTTAGCGGCTCGGAGAAAGCCGCCCACGTGGCCGTGAACCAGGCCGGCGATCGCCAGCTTGAATGGAGCGCCCCCCGGCGCCTGGGCCTCTGCGAGCGGCCGCGCCACGAATGCCCATCCAAGTAGCGCCGCGCCGAGGACGCCGCAGACGAACCGCGAACGACGAACTGACGATCGGGTCATGGCGAGCACCTCTCGGAGGATCCAGTAAGTCGCGATCGGATCTTCCGCCTGAAGGCGGAAGCCACGGACTCACACATCGAATCATCGTGGCTTCCGCGTATGAACTCTCGTAGCTTCCGGGTATGAACTCTCGTGGCTCCGCCTGCAGGCGGAAGATCCCTTGAAGCCGACCGTCACAAGGACCACGATGTTTTTCGCGCTTCGAAGAGCGGACAGCCGCCGGCTCACCTCACGGTCTTCACAGCACCCCTGGGCGATCACCGCGGGAACATGAACGGCTCACCGCAGCGCGAGCACTGAAACTGCTGGCGGCCAGCGACCTCCCCCAGCATCACTGTGTCGTGCACGCCGCAGGCGGGACACTGCCGCGTCGTCGCCGGATCGAGCACATGGCCGTTCTGGCACAGGAACGCAGCGGTCGCCGGCGTTGCCGCCTCCCAGGCATTCTGGGTCCACAGCATGGGCGCACCGCACTGGGGACACGGCGCCGAGTGAGAAAGTGGGGTATCCATGGTTCAACGGTGTCAGGATCCAACGGGTTCAGAAGCCTCAGCGGCACGGCTGGGAGTCACGGCCTTCGGGTTTGCGGGTACCGACGGCGGCATGACGAACAACCGGCGGATGGATCATGGGCTCGGCAGCAACAGTCTAGCTCAGGGCGTAACGTGCGGGTACAATCAGGGTGTCGGTCACTCGGGCCGTTCTCCCGCGGAGGAAACTCATGTTCCGCATTGCTGTCGCGGCGCTGGTGTTCGTCGGCTCCTTTCACCCGCCGGTCCAGTCCCAGTGGTTTCACAACGATGCTCTGTACGCTGTGGCGAGAGCGGCAGTGTCTCGACCCGAGGCGCCACGCCCCGCGGTACAGAGGATCGCGGCAATGGCGTAGGCGCCGCCGCTGCTGGCGCAGCCATAACCGATCCCGCTGCCTCGACCGATTTCAAACCGGTTTGGAGACTCGCAGCGCCGTGGCCAGATAGTCGGTCTCCGCGTCGCGGCAGATTGATGGCCTCAGCAGCCAAACTCGGACATCAGGAGGACGTTATCGCACGTCGGAGCGGTCACCGCCGGTGCGTGCGGGCGAGGCGCTGCACGAAGGCGGCGCGCTCCTTCCCATCTTCTCCGGACAGCAGCTCCTCCACCGGCCAGGGCAGCCTCCACGTCCAGTTGACGTCATCCACGACCGCCGGCGTGTTGATGCGATCGCGCCAGCCGAAGATGTCCTGCACCGGAACGATCAGCAGGTCCGAGCCGGCGTCGAAGAGCGCCTCGAGCAGTGCATCGCGCACCGTCGGCCCGAACGGCTCGGACGCGCCGATACCGGCGGCCCTGAGCGCGCCCAACTCAGCGGCGCGCTCGCGCTCGTCGCGCGGCGCCGTGTCCCACCAGTCCGCGAGGCCGTCGGTGTCGTGGGTGCCGGACGTGGCGATCGACACGGCTGGAAACGAGGCGGGGTCGCGGAACGGCTGGCCGGGCACCTGCCAGTCGCGCTCCCAGCGCAAGACCTTGAAGCCGGGCACCTGCAGGCGAGCGAGCGAGTCGCGCATGAAGTCAGGGACGATGCCGAGATCCTCGGCGATGATTTTCCTTCCACCGGCACCGATCAGCCTGAGGAGGCGCTCCCCCTGAGCGATCTGGGACGGCTCGTCCGGCGGAACGAACCCTGAGCGGCCGTTGCGCTCGCGGACGAACATCCGGTAGAAGCCGATCAGGTGATCGACGCGAAAGCCGTCGTACAACTCGGCGTACCGCGCGACGCGCTGCCGCAGCCATTCGTATCCGCCAGCCTCCATCTCTTCCCAGCGATAGACCGGGAGACCCCAATCCTGTCCGGTCTCCGAGAACGCATCGGGAGGCGTCCCGACCGATGCGTCGATCCTGAACTCGTGCTGGCGCGCCCACACGTCGCCGCTGTCGGAGCCCACCACGAACGGAAAGTCGCCGAAGATTCCGACCGGCCCGGAGTCGCGCCGCGCGCGCTGCCATTGCTCGTCGGCGATCCACTGCAGCCACCCGCGATAGCGAATCTCCGGCCCGAGCCGCTGCCGCGCTTCGGCCAGCGCATCAGGCGCGCGGCGCCGCTGCCCTTCCGGCCATTCGAGCCAGTACCGGCCGCCGTTCTCCTGGCGCAGGGCCCGAAAGAGCGCGTAGTCCTTCAGCCACCAACTCTCGCGCTCGGCGAAATCGCGAAGCGCCGCCGCCCGCCGGGAGCCGGTGCGCCACTCGTCGTGTTCGAACCGGGCGAACGCCGCCCGCAGCGCCGAGGACTTCAAGGCGCGAACCGCCGCATACGGCACCTGCCGCGCCGCGCGCACCTCGTCGAGCGCCCTCCGCTCCCCCTCCGACAGAGCCGCTACTCCGCCGATCGCCGCAAAGTCCTCGGTCTCCGACACCGCAATGAAGAGGGGATCGATCGCCATCGCGCTCAGCGCCGAGTACGGCGAGCTTTGTCCGTCGGCCATCTCGTTCACGGGCAGGATCTGCAGGAAGTCCAGTCCTGCGGCGGAGAGCCACCGTGCGAACCGCGGGATATCCGCGATCTCGCCGACACCCCAGCTCGAGCGGGACGGGATGGAGAACAAGGGGACGAGTGCGCCGGCATGGCGTCCGCTCTCGAAGCGCCGTTCAGACATCCGCCCGCTCCATCACGCGGCGCACGCCTTCCGCGAACACCGCCGGCTCCGGCAGCAGGCT
>JBDTSX010000207.1:0-7907 GCA_039930925.1 Acidobacteriota bacterium
ACCGATCTCGTCCGCTTTGCCCGAGGCGGGGCGATCGTCACCGGCGTGGATCTCTCGTCGTCGGCGATCGCGCTGGCGCGGCAGAATTTCGATCAGCAGGGGCTGACGGCCGAGTTGAGGGAAGCGGACGGGGAGCGGCTGCCGTTTGCCGCGGACACGTTCGACCTGGTGTATGCCCACGGGGTGGTCCAATATACGAGCGGGCCGCAGGGGCTGGTGGATGAGTGCCGGCGTGTGCTCAAGCCTGGCGGCGAGGCCGTCTTCCAGGTCTACAACCGCGTGTCGTGGCTGAATGCGCTTTCGAAACTGATGAAGGTGCCGCTCGAGCACGAGGACGCGCCGGTGCTGCTGAAATACAGCGCCGGGGAGTTCCGGACGCTGTTGAAGGATTTTCGCGACGTGAAGATCGTCGAGGAGCGCTTTCCGGTGAAGTCGCGGCTGCACGGCGGGTGGAAAGGCGCGGTGTTCAACACCTGCTTTGTCGGGACCTTCAACGCCTTGCCGCGATCCCTGGTGCGCCGATTCGGCTGGCACCTGCTCGCATTCTGCCAGAAATGACTCCTCTCGCTTTCGTCAAGGCGCATGCCTTCGGTAACGATTTTCTGCTCGTGAACGGGCATCACCTCGAACCTGCGCGGGACCGCGCCGGGCTGGCGCGCGCGATCTGCAGCCGCCACCGTGGGGTCGGCGCCGACGGCCTGATTCTGTATTGCGCAACCGGTACCGGCGCGTCGATGCGGCTGCTCAACGCGGACGGGAGCCGGTCCGAGATTTCCGGGAACGGCGTGCGGTGCCTGGCGGCCTGGATCGCCTCGCAACGGCCCGCCGGCGACCACGCGCCGATCGATATCGACACTGACGCCGGAACCAAACGTCTCGAGTGGCTGTCCCACGAAGAAGGGCGTCATACCTTTCGGGCCGCGATGGGGGATCCCGAAGACATCGCGCAGGTCCGAATCGAAGTCGACGGCCGGATGGTCGAGGCGGTGACGCTCCGCGTCGGGAATCCGCAATGCGTGGTGCTTGGCGAGGTGACCGAGCGCCGGCTTCACAGCCTGGCGGCGGCGCTGGCCGTACATCCGCATTTTCCGGAGGGCACGAATGTGGAGCTCGCCGCCGTCGAGGCGCCGGACCGCGTCAGGATCCTGATCTGGGAGCGTGGGGTCGGACCGACCGAGGCGTCAGGAACCGGCGCCTGCGCCGCGGCGGTCGCCGCGATGCGTTTTGCCGGCGCCGAGCGCGACGTCCAGATCGTCTCGCCGGGAGGCGCGCAGCGGGTCGAGTGGACCGCGGAGGGCCTCTTCCTTACCGGCTGGGCCGAGCTCGTCGCCGAGGGCCGGTGGCTTGGCGGCCGGGAGTGAGCGTAGGGCCCTGCTCTCGCCGGTCCCGGCGCGGCCAGACCTCGGGTTGGCGCTGAACGCGCAGATTCTGCGCTATTCGATGCTCGCTGGTGCCGCAGCCGCCGCCACGCCGCCTCAGCGCGCTCGTGCCGGCTTACGCGCGGCGCGGGCGTTCGTCGCTTCAGTCACCGCGGCGATCTGCGCGCGAATCTGGTCCTCCAACCCGCTGACCGCGGCCCGCGCGTCCTTGTAATTTTCCGCCGTCAGCAGCGCGCGCGCTTTTTGCAGCGCCGCCGCCGCATTGCGGGCCACGGCGCGGGCCTCAGCAAGGTCGCGCGGGGTCAGGCGGGCTGTTTCGGCGGTTCTGATCCCAGCCTCCAATGATGGCAGCTCGGCGCTCACCGCGTTGACGGCCGTCTCGGCGGCGCGCCGAGCCCTGGCCTTGCCGTCCACGGCTTCGCGCCCGGCGTCGCCGGCGCGCTCGGTCGCGTCGACGGCGCGTGTCAGCGCGAGGCGATAGTCACGCTGCTCCACGGCCTCCTGCGCCTGCTGGAAGGCGGTCGTCGCTGCCGCGAAGGGCTCCGGCGCGTACTGGTCCGCCCCGGCTGTACGAGCCGCCTCGATCGATGCCTGGGCGCGACTGATTTCCTTTTCGGGCGGAGCGGAACAGCCGGTGGACAGGACGACAGCACAAAGGATCGTGTATAGCGGGGCGGGCAGACGACGCATCGCCCCGGAAGTATAGCAGGGTATGGTGTACGATGAAGACCGTCGCCGCGCATGATCGGCCGCGTGAAAAACTGCAGCGTCTCGGGGCGGGAGCCCTTGGCGACAACGAACTGCTCGCGCTCGTCCTTGGCCACGGCGGCGCCCGTGCGAGTGCGCTCGAACTGGCCAACGCCGTCCTCGGGGCTGCCGGTGGGGTTCATGGGTTGGTGCGGGCGCGCCACGACGATCTGCGGGCGACCGGAGGAATCGGTGGCGCGCGAGCGGCGCAGATCCTGGCGGCGATCGAGCTCGGCCGCCGCACGCTGACGCGGGCGGCCCGTGAACGGGCGCAGCTCACGACGCCGCGGGCGGTCGCCGAGTTCCTGCTCCCGGAGTATGGCAACCGCCCGGTCGAGCAGTTTGGCGTCGTCCTGCTCGACACGAAACACCGCGTCCTCCGCACGACGGTGCTGTCGATCGGCACCGTCGACGCCAGCATCGTCCATCCGCGCGAGGTGTTCGGCGCGGCGGCTGCGGCCGGCGCCGCGGCGCTCGTGCTGTTTCACAATCATCCGTCGGGCGATCCGAAGCCCAGCGCGGACGACGTGGCGCTGACGCGGCGGCTGGTTGCCGCCGGGGTGCTGATGGGCATCGAAGTCATCGACCATGTGATCCTGGCCGACGTGCGCTACAGCAGTTTCAGGGAAGAGGGAAGGATCTAGGTTTGCCGAAGACGCTGTATTTCGACTGTTTTTCCGGGGCGTCGGGCGACATGATTCTTGGCGCGTTGATCGACCTGGGACTTCCGATCGAGGGGTTGCGCGGCGCGCTCGGCAGCCTGGCGATCGACTACGGCGAGGTGGGTGCCGAGCGGGTCAGCCGCGCTGGGGTTGCGGCGACGAAGTTCCGCCTGAGCGAGCACACCCAGATTGCCGGCGGCCCCCATCGGCATCAGCATCATCACCTGAAGCAGATCGTCGCGTCGATCCGGCGGTCGTCGCTGGCGCCGGCCAGTCAGCAGCGCGCCGTGCAGTTGTTCGAGCGGCTGGCGGAAGCGGAGGCGGCGATCCACGGTACGCCGATCGAGCGGGTGCATCTGCACGAAGTCGGCGCGCTCGATTCGATCATCGACATCGCCGGCGCGGTTTACGGGTTCGAGTGGTTCGGGATCGACGATGTCGTCTCGTCGCCGCTCAACGTCGGCGGCGGCACCGTCGACTGCGCGCACGGGACGTTTCCGGTGCCGGCGCCGGCGACGGCCCGGCTGCTCACGGGCGTGCCGATCTACGGCACCGGCCACGCCGAACTGGTGACGCCGACGGGTGCGCTGCTGGTGACGGGGTACGCACGCGAGTTCGGCCCGCTGCCGTTGATGGCGGTCGAGCGGATCGGCTACGGCGCCGGCGATCGCGATCCGAAGGGCGCGCCCAATGTGCTCCGGATCCTGCTTGGCGAGCGCGGGCACGAGAGCAACGCGGCGGAGCGATCCGCCGAGCGGGTCGTGACCGTTGAATGCGAGATCGACGACATGAACCCGCAGCTGTTTGGACCGCTGATGGATCGCCTGTCGGAAGCCGGTGCGCTCGACGTGTTCTACGCCGCCGTGCAGATGAAAAAGAATCGGCCGGGGACGCTCGTCACCGTGATCGCCCCGCCCGATCGCCGCGAGGCCATCGGCGGCGTCCTGTTCGCGCACACGACCACCATCGGCGTGCGATACCAGGAGATGCGGCGCGACCGGCTGGACCGGGAGATCCGCCCGATCGAGACGCCGCTCGGGTCGATTCGCTTCAAGGTGGCCACGCGCGACGGCCGCGTGCTGAACGCCGCCCCGGAGTTCGACGACTGCGCACGAGTCGCCGCCGCACGCGGGATGCCGATCAAGGACGTGCAGGCAATCGCCACCCGCTCGTGGCTCAATACACAAGATCCCCCGGAAAATTGAGCACGGACGAGCCAGGGCCATAAGAGTGGCTCAGAACCGCAATCGTCCGGCTCAAGCCGGACGCCACGGGTGTTTTGAAACGCCGAGCGACTTGACTATGTGACCATGACTACCGACTGCGACTGACGACTGCGACTGACGACTGCGACTGACGACTGCGACTGACGACTGTGACCAACGACTAACGACTAACGACTGACATATGTCTTCCTTCTATCTAACCACCGCCATCGACTACGTCAACAGCCGCCCGCATCTCGGGACCGCCTACGAGAAGATTGCGGCCGATGTGATCGCCCGCTACAAGCGGCTGTGCGGCATCGAGACCCATTTCGTCATGGGCAACGACGAGCACTCGCTGAACGTGTTCCGCAAGGCGCGCGAGCTCGGTGAGGAGCCGCGTGCGTACTGCGATCGGATGGCGCAGGAGTTCCTGGACGTCTGGAAGCGGCTCGACATCTCGTTCGACGACTTCATCCGGACGACCGAGCCCCGCCACCGCGCGGGGGTCCAGGAGCTGGTCCGGCGGATGACCGCGGCCGGCGACATCTACGAAGGCCAATACGAAGGCTGGTATTGCGTCTCGTGCGAGTCGTTCAAGCAGGAAAAGGATCTCGTCGACGGCCTGTGCGCGATTCATCGAACCAAGCCGGACTGGATCCGCGAGAAGAACTACTTTTTTCGCCTCTCGTCGTATACGGAACGGCTGCGGGCGCATTTCGCCGCCCAGCCGGACTTCCTCGTACCCGACGTCCGGCGCAACGAAATCCTCCGGCTGCTCGAGAGCGGCCTCGACGACATTTCAGTGAGCCGTGCGGGGCAGGCGTGGGGCATTCCCATGCCCGACGATCCGTCGAGCGTGATCTACGTCTGGGTGGATGCCCTGATCAACTACCTCACCGCGGTGGGGTTCGGCACCGACGAGGCGATGAGGGAGAAATGGTGGCCTGCCGACCTGCACGTGATCGGCAAGGACATCATCCGGTTTCACGCCGTGATCTGGCCGGCGATGCTGATGAGCGCCGGGCTGCCGGTGCCGCGGCAGATCTTCGGGCACGGCTTCGTGAACTTCAAGGGCGAGAAGATGAGCAAGTCGCTCGGCACGGCGGTCGACCCGCTCGACGCCGCGCAGCGCTTCGGCGCCGATCCGCTGCGGCTCTATCTGATGAAGGAGATCGGGTTCGGGAACGACGGCGACTTCACCTGGGAGCGCTTCGAGGACCGCTACAACGTCGATCTCGCGAACAACCTGGGCAACCTGGTGAGCCGGATCTCGGCGATGGCCGACAAGTACCGGGGCGGGCGGCTGCGCCCGGCTGGAAGCCCGGGCCGCCTCGCGGAGGTGGCGCGACAGAGCGCCGCGGACTACCGGCGCGAGATGGACGCCTTCGCGATCGAAGCCGGCGCCGCCGCGGTCTTCCGCCTGGTTGACGCCGCCAACGAGTACATTGCCAGCACCGAACCGTGGGCGCTGGCGCGGGACACTGCCCGCGCCGACCAATTGAGCCAGGTGCTCTTCGATGTCGCCGAGGCGCTCCGGGTGTCGGCGGTGCTCTTGCTGCCGATCATGCCTCGGTCCGCGCTGGAGATCCTCCGACGCGTCGGCGCCGCCGCCGCGCGCGAGAGCATCCGGTTGGACGATGCGGGGTGGCGCAACGAGGGCGAGCGCGTGATCGTGAAGGGGGCGGCGCTGTGGCCGCGGACCGACCCCGCGAGCGGCGCCGCAAGGCGCGCGCCCCCGGCCATCGACCAGAACGTGCCGGCACCGCAATCAGGCGGTGCACAACCGGCCGATCCCCGCACGCCAGAGCGGCCGCCCGTCGGCGAAGCGCCCGCCGGCGCGAGCGCTCGCACGGGCAGTGAGCCCGACCCTGTACAAAGGAGCAATACGTTGGACGAGAGCAAACCGAGTCCCGCCGTCGCAGCGGCCCCCGAAGCCGGCGACAAAATCTCCATGGACGATTTCATGAAGGTGGACCTGCGCACCGCCAAGGTGCTGACCGCGGAGAAGGTGCCCAACTCGCGCAAGCTGGTCAAACTGACGATCGACGCCGGCAGCGAGCAGCGGACGCTCGTCGCAGGCATCTCGGAAGCCTACGAACCGGAAGCGCTCGTCGGCCGCACCATCGTCATCGTCTTCAACCTGAAGCCCGCCAAGCTGATGGGGATCGAATCGAACGGGATGGTGCTCGCCGCGAGCGCCGACGGCGGCAAGCCGGTGCTCGTGGGCTTCGACCAGGAGGTTCCGCCGGGCACGCACGTCAGGTAGGGGCTTTGGGCTTTAGGCTTTGGGCTTTGGGCTTTGGGCTTTAGGGGTGTTGTGATTAGGTCCTGGCGTACCCAACGCCCAACAGCCAAATCCAATACCCAATAGCCAAAGCCCAACACCCAAAGCCCAACACCCAAAGCCCAATCCCCAAAGCCCAACACCCAAAGCCCAACACCCAATAGCCATCATGATCGACAGCCACTGCCATCTCGCCGGCGAAGAGTTCTCGGCCGATCTCGACGACGTTGTCGTGCGGGCGCGTGAGGCCGGGCTGACCGGGGCGTTGTGCATCGTGGCGGCGGGAGAGGCGGGGGAGGCTGCGGCTGCGGCACGGGTGCAGACGCTGTGGCCGGCGGTGCGCGTGGCGGTGGGGATCCATCCGCATCAGGCGGCGGCGTTCGCTGCGAGCGGGGCTGATCCGGCGGGTCTCGTGCGCCGCCAGGTCGCGGCGACCGGGGCGTGCGCGATCGGCGAGATCGGACTCGACTATCATTACGACTTCTCACCCCGCGCCGTGCAGCATGTGGTGTTCGGCGAGCAGGTGGCGCTCGCTCGTGAGTTGCGTCTGCCGGTGGTGATTCACACCCGTGAGGCGACCGCGGATACCTTTGCCATCCTGAAACAGCGCGGGGGGGGCGACATCCGGGGCGTGTTTCACTGCTTCACCGGGGATCTGGCCATGGCCGAGGCGGCTCTCGACCTCGGATTTCACGTGTCCTTTGCGGGAATTGTGACGTTTCCAAAGGCGGCGGCTCTGCGCGAGATCGCGCGAATGATCCCGTCGGAACGGTTGCTGGCCGAGACCGACTCGCCGTATCTCGCACCGGTGCCTCATCGCGGCACCCGGAACGAGCCCGCTCTCGTCGCGCGCGTCATCGAAACGCTTGCGCAGGTCCGAGGTGAGCCGGCCGACGAGCTGGCGGCGCAGGTGACGCGCAACTTCGATGCGCTCTTTGGATCGACGGGTGGAAGCTCGGCTGCCTGTCTGTAACACGAGAACCAGGAGAGCAGGAGGACACATTTTTGAATCCTCAAAAAATTGATCTTCCTGATCTTCTGATCTCCTGTTCCAGACGGGCCGCCGGCGCTGAGGAGCGGCCGTGAAACCTCAAATAGCGAGATTGTAATGGCTTGAGCGCGTTGACACTCCCCGCGCAAGTTCAGTATTGTGAAGGGTCTTTAACTACCTGACATCCCCTTGACCGATACAGCGCAGAACCCTACGTCCTCGGCCGACCTCGCACAGATTTTCGAGCCCATCCGGGCAGATCTGGAGGCCGTTGAACAGGAATTCGTCCGTCATATCCAATCGCGGGTCGCGTTGATTCCCGAGATGGGCCGCTACATCCAGAAGAGCGGCGGCAAGCGCGTACGTCCCGCCGTGCTGCTGATGGCGTCGCGGCTCAGTGGCTACCAGGGCGATCGCGCGGTGCTCTACGCCTCGGTCGTCGAGTTCATCCACACCGCGACCCTGGTTCACGACGACATCATCGACGGCGCGGACCTGCGGCGCGGCCGCCTGGCGGTGCATTCGCGCTGGGGCAACGACATCACGGTCCTGCTCGGCGACTACCTGTACATCAAGTCGATGGCGATGGCGCTCACGCACGACACGCTGGATCTGGTGCGCGTGCTGTGCGACGTC
>JBDTSX010000208.1:0-7906 GCA_039930925.1 Acidobacteriota bacterium
GCCGATGCCGCCGACGATGTCGCCGTAGGCTTCGTAGTAAGCGGCCGCGTCGGTGTTCTTGTAATAGACCGCGTCGTAGGTGATCAGCTTCGAGAACTGGATCGCGGCGGCGTGCTGCACGTCGCGGATGCCCGCGTTCGAGTAGCGGATCGTGTTGTCGAGCCGTTCGTCGTTGGCCCAACCGATCATGTCGTTGTTGAGGGCGGCGGCGAGGCGCACTTTGTCGGCCACGGCGCGCCGGACGAACTCGCGGCTGCCGAGCAGCCCCGCTTCCTCCCCGGTGAACGAGGCAAACACGATCGTCGCCGGCTGCGGATGCCCGGACAGGATCCTGGCGGTCTCGAGCAGCGCGGCGGTCCCCGAGGAATCGTCGTCTGCTCCCGGGCCAATCGCCACCGAATCGTAGTGACTGCTGACCACGTAGATGAGCTCGGGGTTGACCGTGCCCTCGAGCGTGGCGATCACGTTGGCGGTCTGACCCGTCTGGGTGAGCCCGCGGCCGCGATATTCGAACGTCTGATACTGCGGCGAATAGCCAAACGACCGGTAAGTGTCGTGCAGGAAGGCCGCGGCGCGCGCGTTGCCCGGCTGCGTGACGAATTTCGAGTCGAAGTCGAAGAGCGCCTTCTCATACCCGTAGATCCGCTCGACTGATGCGCCGGCGACGACCTGCCGCACCGCGGCGGCGATTGGCGCGTACATCCGCCTCGCCCTGGCGCGAAGGGCCTGCTCGGCATCGAGGTTGGCCTGGACGCGTGCGCGCACCTCGGCCAGCGACACGCGCCTCGATAGATCGACAAGATAGATCCCGCGTTCGGGCGAGACCGTGTCGCCGTCGCGATCGGCGCTGATCAGCAGCCGGGTCCCGTCTGCATTCGAGGTCCACGAATATTCCGGGGCGATGGTGCGCACGGTGTTGTTGTGAAAGAGGCGCGTCCGGGTCATCGCGGGCAGGTCGTAGAGATAGGAGCGGCGGTGGCGCGGCTCGCCGATGGCGGCGAGAATCCGGGTCGGCGTCAGGAACACGGGGAGGACGTCGTGCTGGATCTCCCGGGTGACGCGCACCTCGTTCGTGCCGTCGCGGTTCGCGGCGTAAATCTCCCAGTCATCGCCGGACATCACCTGGTAGGCAACGCGGCTGCCGTCGCGCGACAGCGCCGGCGCATCGAGGCGCTCCGGACCCTTGCGAACAATCGTGCCGTTCGCGGGATCGCTGGTTGGGGCGGCCATCACCCGCCCTTCGTCTCGGTCGTGCGTCACGTACGCGAAGCTCGCGCCGTCGCCTGAGAACGCCGGCGCCGTCCCTGGCAGCATCGTCGTGCGCCCATCGGGCAGAGAGAGCATTCCGAAACCGGCTGGCGCGGCAACAGCGCCGTTGCCGCGCTGCCCGCCGGCGGCGGCGCGGGTGGTGAAGAGCGCCGCGGTGCCCGAGGCATTCACAGCCAGCAGCAGCTTGTCGCCGGGCCCGGTGGTCAAAGGCCGGGGAGGATCCGATGCGGTGACGGCATAGATCTGGACCGGACCGCCCTCCGCTGGGGCGCCGGAAAACAGCACCGCGCCGGCCGCATAGGCGAGCGCGGTCTTGCGAAGCGTGCCGGTGTCGACCACGGTCTCCGGGCCGCCGGCCAGGTCGTGCACGACGATCCCGGAAGAGACGAGCGCGAGTTGATTGACGGCCACGATCCGCTCGGCCCGTTGAATCGCCGGCGCGTGTTCCAGCGCCGACTGCACATCGCTGAGCTCGCGATCCGCCGCGATCTTGAAGTAGGCGATCTTCGAGCCGTCAGGCGAGAAGGCGGCGCCGAAACCCGGAAGCTCCGCCGCCAGTCGAGTGGTGTTATCGGAGGCGAGGACGCGCGTGACCCGCGCGAGGCCGGCTCCGGTCTCATAGAGCAGATGACGGTTGTCCGGGGAGAAGCGTGGGGCGGCGCCGTCCGCGGTCAGCTCCGTCGTGCGATAGAGCTCCCCGGTCTGAAGCGCGATCGGTTCGAGCGCGGTCTCGGCAGCAGGGGAGTCCAACAGCCGCAGGTAGGTCGTGAGCGCGGCAACGTAGTCGCCGCGGTCCCACGCGACGGCGGCTGATTCCAGCGAGGCGTCGGGCATCCGTCCGGACGCCGCCGTCCAGAAGGCCGCCGTCAGCATCACGGCGAGCGTCAGGAGAGTCTTTCGGTTCGAGAGCATGGACGGCGATTGTCCCATGCGTGCACGGCAGAGCAAAAGAAGAGGGGGCCGTGGGACGGGCGCAGGAAAGGACCGGGAGCGCGTTGATGGGACCGACCGTACAAAAAAGGGAAGGGCCGGAGCCCTTCCCTCGTCGTCCGTTACCGGTCGCGAGTTACTTCGTGGCGGCGGTCGCCGCCTTTTCGAAGTCGCTGAGATTACGCCGCAGGTCAACCAGCTTCGCGCGGATGGCGGGATCCAACTCGGCCTTCGCCGCGCCAGCCGTCCCAACCGGATTTGCAGCGGTCGCACCCGCGGAGGGATTCGATCCGGCCGGCGCATTCGCATCCGGAGCGGGCGAAGGCGAGGCGGCGGTCATTGCCGCGTCCGTGGTATCCGACCCGAGCAGCGCGGTGAGGCTGGACTGCACCTTCGCGTAGCTCGCCTTCCAGTTGCTCTGCGTGGTGATGAGCTCGTTGAAAGTCGAGATGAGCTGCGCCACCTGATTACGGGCATCTCCCTGGAGCTGCGCGGCGGCAGGCAGCTTCGTCATTTCCGCGAGCGTATCGCGTGCCTCGCTCAGGTGCTGCCGCACCGAGCTGGAATCACCCTGAGGCGCCGCGGTGTTGCTCGCGGTTGCTGGCGACTGCGCTGGTGACGGGGACGTCGCGGCGGTGCTGCTCTGCGCCTCCGGCGTGGCTGCCGCATTCTGCGAGGCAGTCGGCATCGCCGCAGCACCGGCTTCCGCGGCTGCTGCCGGGCCGGCGCTCTGCGCGGCCGCGGGGGCCGCTGCCGGCGCGTCACCGGCCGTCGTCGCCTGTTCGTGTTCCTTGACCGCGCCCTTTGGAGCCGACATCGCCGTCGCGTAAGCGACCACGTGCGCGCGGACTTCCTTCAGTTTGGCCGCCGTCTCTGCGTCGAGTGCGACCGACGCTTTTGCTGCCGTGCCCGAGGTGCCGGTCGGCGCGTTGGCACTCGGAGCTCCGGTGGTGGCGGTCGGCGTATCGTTGGTGGTGAGGTCGGTCAGGATCTTGTCGATCGCTGCGACCTCGGTGCCCCAGTTGGCGCCCGCATTCGCTTTCGACGGCGAGGCACTGGGCGAACGATCGGCAGTCGGTGCGGACGAGGAAGCCTTCTCCAGAGCACTCATGTGCTTCTTGAGGTCGGCAATCTGCGTGCGCGCGCGGCCGGTCACTGCGGATGAAGAGATGCTGTCGAGTGCGGCCTTCGCCAACCGCAGATGCTCCTGAGGAGACAGAGCGGCGTCACTGCTGCTCGTGGAGCCGGTCGGCGAGTGCGGCGTTGCGGTCGGCCTTGCGGGCTCGGCCGTGGGTGGCTGAGGATTGACCGGCCGCTCGGTCGGGGGCGTCGCGGTAGGCGGCTGCCCTTCGGGCGGCTGATGTGCCGGTGGCTGCTGCTGCGTCGGCGGCTGCTGCGGTGACGGCGTCTGTGCCATGACCGGCGCTGCGAGCAAGGCCGCGGTCGCGAGGGTCGTCGTCCATCGTGTGATTGAACGTTTCATCGTTTAGCTCCTCCTGAGCGGCATTTTTTCTGCAAATCCCGTATGACTCGCGCAATCGCTGCGCTCGTCTTCACGGGCTGCTAAAAAGCAATGGGGGTGCCACTCGGAGCTCGACGGCGTTTGGCGGGGGAATTTTGCCGAAGTTCAGCGGGAAGCTCTTGCGTTGGCCACCCGGCTGATGAAGCTATTACTCGCCCAGGTCAGCGGTTCTCATGATTCCAACTCGACAGCGTCTCCCGCCTTGGGACGCCAGCCTTGCGCCCGCAACGTCATCTGCATGTGCAGGTACTGATCGATCAGCTCGCGCGGTGAGGTGTACTTGCGTGTCTGAGGCGGACCTTCCGCGGGCGACACCTGGAACTCGTAGGCTTCGCCTTCTGCCGTGCGGCGAATTTCACAGGTGAGCAGGTCCGATTCACGCTCGAGAAACCAGATCATGGTGTGCGCCCTCTATGCTGATGGACTGGTGAGTCGCAATTGCCCGGCCAGCGGATGCACACGGCAACTCGCGGGGATCGTTCATCCCCGACTCGTCTCCGCCCCGCACATGCGCGAGGGCCGCGCACCGATGAGCGACCGGCCCGCACACGCGCCCCTGATCAGCCTGGAATGGAGTAGAACGCGATCGCCAGGATCACGTAGACCGCGAGCAGCTGCAGTCCTTCGAGCCAGTTGCTCTCGCCATCGAGCGAGACGAGCGCAACGGTCAATACCGACAAGCCGATCGCGATGATCTCGAAGGCGTTGAAGACGAGCGACATTGGCGTCCCGATCGCGAACGACAGCAGCACGAGCACGGGGGCGACCATCAACGCGACCTGTGCGCTGCTGCCGATGCTGATCTCGAGCGCCAGAGTCATGTCGTTGTTGCGCGCGGCGGTGACGGCGCTGTAGTGCTCCGCCGCATTGCCGACCAGCGCCACCACGATCACCCCCGCGAAAAGCTCCGTCATCCCGAGGCCGATCAGCGCGGGCTCGAGCGCGTGGATCAGGACTTCGGCTTCGACCGCGGTGATGATCGTCGCGATGACCAGCAATGCGAGCGCGACCCCCATGCCGACCGACTCTCCGTGCGACTCCGGCGGATTCATCCGCAGCGGGTCCTGCTGCGATCGAAACGAAAAGATCAGGCCCGCTCCGTAGACGCCGAGAAGCACGATCGACGACCACAGGCTCAGGTGATGCAGCGCGGTGGTGCGCGCCTCGCCGGACGGGAATGGCACCATCGCAATCCCCGCCGGCATCACCAGGGCGATGGTGGCGAGGAACAGCATGACCGTCGCCGACCCGGCGGAGATGCGGTTGAATTTCTGTTTCCCGTGGGTGAGCCCGCCCCAATAGCAGGACAGGCCGAAGACGAGCAGCAGGTTACCGATGATGCTGCCGGTGATCGAGGCCTTGACGACCGCGGTGTGGCCGGCACGGAGGGCGGCGATCGCGATGATCAGTTCCGCGGCGTTGCCGAAGGTCGCGTTGAGGAAGCCTCCCAGGGTCGGTCCCGAGCGCCTGGCCAGGTGCTCGGTGGCGGTGCCGATCAGCCCGGCCGCGGGCACGAGGGAAACGGCCGCGGCGGCAAAGACCCAGAGCGATTCCCCCATCTGCCACCGGAGGACCAGGCTGAGGGGAGCAGCCAAAAGGAGCAGGTTCAGCGGGCGTCCGGTGAACAAGCTGAGCAGTTGGGCAGGCGCCGAAGGCATAGCGCATTATGCTCCGACCGTTGTCCAGGCGACCCCGCCCAGGGGGGCCGCCGGTCAGCGGCAGGCGTGAAAAAGCCGTCCGGGTGCCAAAGATTTCTAGACTGTGCTAGAATACGGGTTCTGCTTTCTGAGCCTGTCGTCGACCCGATCGCCTCCGGGTAACTGATCCAGACCTCACCAAAGCTGCGTTACCCAGGAAACGGTTGGGCTTTGCCGGATATGCGGCGGCCAGCCACAGTAGTTAGTAGCGCGGAGCGTCCGCGTGCGGCAGCGAACCGTTATATCGCACTGAGGAGTTTCGAAATGGCACCCATGAACGGCACGATCAAGCGGCTGGTAAGCGAAAAAGGCTTCGGCTTTGTCGCAGCTGGCGACGGCAACGAGTATTTCTTTCACCAGTCCGCCTGCAACGGCTGTCAGTTTGACAGCCTGCGCGAGGGACAGGCAGTGACCTTCGAAAAGGGTCAGGGCCCGAAGGGCCCGCGCGCCGAGAACGTCCGGCTCGCGTAGTCGTCCGCTTTCGCCTTCGGGCGAAAGTATTTGAGGCGAACATCTGAAAGGGCAGCGGTTAACTCCGCTGCCCTTTTTTTCTGGCCTTCAGCCACTCGACCAGCACCGGTACCAGCGACACCGCCACGATACCGAGCGCGACCAGCGTGAAGTTGTTCTTGATCACCGGCACGTTGCCGAACGCATACCCCGCCCCGACGCAGACTCCGACCCACAGCAGCCCGCCGC
This sequence comes from Acidobacteriota bacterium, assembly GCA_039930925.1. Taxonomy (GTDB): domain Bacteria; phylum Acidobacteriota; class Vicinamibacteria; order Vicinamibacterales; family 2-12-FULL-66-21; genus JALZOC01. The sequence goes on from JBDTSX010000208.1 coordinate 6,118, forward strand.
CCACGTTGTAGAGCGCAAACGTCGAGTAGCGCATCGCCCCGGCGCCGGCGACAAACGGCACGAACGTGCGGATGATCGGCACGAACCGGGTCAGCACGATCGCCATCCCGCCGTAGCGCTCGAAGAAGGCGTGGGCGCGATCCAGGTGCTCGCGGTTCAGCAGGCGATTGAACGTCCCCGGGGTGTCGGGCGCGCGGAAGACGCGCGGACCGATGAAGCGGCCGATGCTGTAGTTGACCATGTTGCCGATGATCGCGGCCGAGGCCAGGAGGAGCAGCACCAGCCAGATGTCGAGCGCGCCGGTGGCGGCCAGCGCCCCGGCAGCGAACAGCAGCGAGTCGCCGGGAAGGAACGGCGTCACCACCAGCCCGGTCTCCGCGAAGACGATCGCGAACAGCAGCCCGTAGACCCAGCGCCCGTGGCGCCCGACGAAATCGGCAAGGTGCACGTCGAGATGGAGGAAGAGATCGACTAGATCCTGCATGAACCTCTGGAAGCGGCTGACCCGCGCAGCTGCGGTCGGACGCGCGTCAGTGCGCGGCGTCGCCGGCGAGCGCCTTGACCACGTCCCCGAGCACCGCCTTCGCGTCGCCGAAAATCATCAACGTGTTGTCCGCGGAGTACAGCTCGTTTTCGATCCCCGCGAAGCCGGGGTTCATCGACCGCTTGTTGGCGATGACGAACTTCGCCTTGTCCGCGTCGATGATCGGCATGCCGTAAATCGGGCTCTTGGCATCGTGCCGCGCCGCCGGATTGACGACGTCGTTGGCGCCGACCACGAGCACGACGTCGGTCTGCGGCAGGTCGCGGTTGATTTCGTCCATCTCGATCAGCGCCTCGTATGGCACTTCCGCTTCCGCGAGCAGCACATTCATGTGTCCGGGCATCCGCCCGGCCACCGGATGGATCGCAAACTTCACGTCCACGCCGCGTTTGGTGAGTTGATCGTAGATCTCCTTGACCCGGTGCTGCGCCTGCGCCACCGCCATCCCGTAACCGGGCACGATGACGACGCGGGCGGCGTTCTCGAGCAGGTCCGCGGCATCACGCGCCGTCCCGCTCTTGACCGTCCGCGCTTCCACCGCTCCGGAAGATGTCTGGACCTGTCCGAAGGCGCCGAACAGCACGTTGGTGAACGACCGGTTCATCGCCCGGCACATGATGATCGACAGGATCAACCCGGAGGAGCCGTCGAGCGCACCCGCCGTGATCAGGACCTTGTTCTCGAGCACGAAGCCCATCGCGACGGCGGCGAGCCCGGCGTAGGCGTTCAGCAGCGAGATCACCGTTGGCATGTCAGCCCCGCCAATCGGCATGATCAGCAGGACGCCGAAGATGAGCGACAGCACGATGATCGCCGGGAAGAGCGGCCACGCGCCCGGCCGGAACAGCAGCAGCACCACCGCCCCCGCCGCCACCAGGAGCAGCGCCAGATTCACGAGGTTCTGGCCGCGGTAAGTGATCGGCCGGGTCGGAATGATCTCCTGAAGCTTGCCCGCCGCCATCAGGCTGCCGGTGAACGTCACAAAGCCGAGGATCACCTCGACGCCGATCGCGCCGACGCGGAACGTCGTCAGTTCCCCGTCCTGCAGCCATAGGAAGTACTTCGCGGTGCCAACCAGGCCGGCGGCCAGGCCGCCGAAGGCGTGCGACAGCGCGGTCCGCTGCGGGACCGCCGTCAGCGGCACTCTCGACAGCGGCACGCCGACGATCGTGCCGACCACGACCGCCACGACGATCCAGGTGTAGTTGACGATCTCGGGGTGGAGCAGGGTGCCGCCGATCGCCG
>JBDTSX010000209.1:0-7878 GCA_039930925.1 Acidobacteriota bacterium
TCGGCGACAACGTCGCCCGCGCCTTCAGCCTGGTCGGCGCGCTCTCGATTGTCCGGTTCCGCACCGTCGTCCGAGACACTCAGGACACCGCCTACGTGATTTTCGCCGTGGCGCTGGGCATGGCGATCGGCGCGAACCATCCGGCAATTGCGCTCTGCGGCCTGACGGTGGTGGGCCTTGCCGGCTATGTGCTGCGGCCGCGCGACGGCACCGTGCTGCCCGGCAGCGGCGAGTATCCCTTCACCCTGAATGTCCGTCTGGCGCTCGGCGCCGATGCCGAGGCCCTGCTCGGAACCACGCTGGGGCAGTTCCTGTCGGCGCGCCGCCTCACCTCCGCGGCAACCGCGCGCCAGGGCATGTCGATCGAGATGGTCTACGCGGCGGCGATGCGCACGGAACGGTCAGCCGGCGAGTTGGTCAATGCGGTGAATCGGGTCGAAGGGGTACAGGCGGTCACGCTGGAGCGCGCGGGGTCGGACGAGGGGTAAGTGCCGCAGGTCGCCCGCCCGGCAAGGGCAAAGGATAGAGACATGAAGAGCAATCAGACGGACACCATCGCGCTGCGGCGCAGGGGCGCCAGCCATCGGCGCGCGACCTGGATCACCATCGCCGGTGTGCTCGCGGCGCTGCCGCTGGCCGCGCTCGCGCAACGCGGCGGCTTCGGCGGCCCGCCGATGGGCCAGGAGCGAAAAATCCTGGCGCAGTTCGATAAGGACGGCAACAAGCGGCTGGACGCGACCGAACGGAAAGCCGCCCGCGAGTGGCTCGCGACGCAGCCCGCGGTCGGTTTCGGCGGACGCGGCGGGTTCGGCCGCGGCGGCAACGCCACGCCCGCCACCCCGGGGCGGCATCTCACCCCGGCCGACGTCAAGTCTTACCCCGGCGCGCCGCTCTATGACGCAGGGACCCTGCGCACGATCTTCCTTCAATTCGAAGCACCCGACTGGGAACAGGAGCTGGCGGCGTTCAACAATACCGATGTCGAGGTGCCGGCCGCCGCAACCGTCGACGGACAGGCCTATAAGGACGTCGGGGTGCACTTCCGCGGCATGTCGTCGTACTTCATGGTGCCCGAGGGCAAGAAACGGTCGCTCAACGTGTCGTTCGACTTCGTGCACGATGCGCAGCAGCTCGGCGGCTACAGGACGCTGAACCTGCTCAACTCGAACGGCGACCCGACGTTCCTGCGCGGCATGCTCTACACCCACATCGCCTCGCAGTACATCCCCGTTCCGAAGATGAACTTCATGCGCGTCGTGATCAACGGCGAGAGCTGGGGCGTCTACCTGAACGCGCAGCAGTTCAACAAGGACTTCACGCGCGACTTCTTCAAGAGCACGAGCGGCGCGCGCTGGAAGGTCCCGGGCAGTCCCGGCGGCCGGGGCGGGTTGGCCTACCTCGGAGAGAACGTCGAGGACTACAAGAAGATCTATCAGATCACCTCGAAGGACTCGCCGCAGCCGTGGGCCGATTTCATCAAGCTGTGCAAGGTTCTGAACGATACGCCCGCCGACCAGCTGGAGGCGGCGCTCGCGCCGGTCCTCGACGTGGACGGCGTGCTGAAATTTCTCGCGCTCGACGTCGCACTCGACAACAGCGACGGGTTCTGGACGCGTGCCAGCGACTACAGCATCTATCAGGATCCGAAAGGGATCTTTCACATCCTGCCGCATGACCTGAACGAGGGGCTCGGGGCGGAAGAAGGCGGTCCTGGTGGTCCGGGTGGCCGGCGCGGCGGCGGCCCGCCCCCTGATTTTGCCGGTGGCCCGTTTCCTGGAGGCGGTCAGCCGCCCGACATGGGGCGCGGCGGTCCTCCCCCAGAGATGGGCCGCGGCGGTCCAGGTCAGGGACCCGGCCAGGGCCGCGGCGGCTTCGGCGGACGCGGACGCGGCGGTGTGGAACTCGATCCGCTGGTCGGCCTCACCGACGATGCCAAGGCGCTGCGGTCGAAGCTGCTGGCAGTTCCGGCGTTCCGTGCCAAATATCTCGCGGACGTGCACGACATTGCCGAAAAGTGGCTCGACTGGAAAACACTGGGCCCGGTCGCCCAGAAGTACCACGACCTGATCGCCGCCGACGTGGCGGTGGACACCCGCAAGATTTACGGCACCGAGGAATTCGACAGCGGCCTGAACGGGGCGCTCAAGACGTTCGTCGAGAAGCGCCGCGCGTTCCTGTTGAAGTAGCGGGGCATCCGGCTTCACGCCTCCGTAGCGTCCGGCTTCAGCCGGACGAGTGGGCCTCACGTCTAGCGCCATCAGAACTGGACGTTGACGCCGATGTCCACCTTCCGCGGATTCTGGACGTTGGTGGCCTGGCGGAAGAAGTCCGACGCCATGTTGCCGCTGAACCCGGTCAGGTTGCCGTGGTTGGTCAGGTTCAGGATCTGGGCGCTGATGCCGATCCGGTAGCGTGGCTGCGCGGCGCCCCCGGTCAGCACGTTCGCCACGCCATTGGTGATCGTGATCCCGGTGATCCCTCCTGGAGGCGGCGCGGTCCGCTTGCCAATCGCGATCGAATAGTTGAAGAAGCTGTTCAGCGTCCACTGACCAGGTGTCCACAGCGTGTTCCGCCCGACCCCCGCGGGACGGTCGTTGAACACCAGGTCGCCGTTGTCGTCGCGTCCGGTGGTGATGGTGTACGGCGCGCCGGCCATCACGTTGAGGTTCAGGTTCGCGTTCAGGTTCTTGAGCGCCTGCGTGTTGATGCCGACGTTCGCGCGATGATGCCGGATCTCGCCTGGCACCTCGGCCCACTCGCCGAGCGGGCTGCCGCTCGCGGGCAGACTGAACGCGCCGTCCGTGTTGTTCCGGAATCGTCCCGACGAATAGTTGAAATTGAGGGTCGTGCGCTTCCAGTCGAAGACCGTCGCGGCGGGGGGCGGAGCCCCGAGGCGAGCCAGCATTGCGGCCGGCGACGACTGCGCCGAGAGCGAGACGAAGCCGCTGACCGACAGGTTGTGCAGCCGGGACTCCGCGTCGGCGACCACTTCGACGACGTTGACGAAGGCCGGATCGGGACGGACTCCGTTGATCGGCGCGTTGAGGTTGTTGCCCCGCAGCAGCCCGGCGCCGCGCGTGTTCGCATAGGTCGCGTTGACGCGCACGCGGGGAGAAATCGTCTGGTCGATCCCGGCGCTGAACCGGACATTCCGCACCATCGGCAGGCCATCGGTGAGCAGGTAGCGGTTCCCGGCGGTGATGTCGCCGATGTCCCCCGGATCAGGGAATGAGGGGTTCACGATGTTCAGATCCCGCTGGCGGAATCCGTCGATGCGCAGCGTCTGTTCATAGGTGCCGCTGTTGAGCCAGTCGTAGAAGACGCCGGCGCTGCCGCGAAGCGACGTCTTTCCGTTCTTGAAGGGGGACCAGGTGATCCCGAAGCGCGGTCCCAGGTTGCTGTAGTCGCGCAGATGGGTCTGCGCTTCGTAGCGCAGGCCGGGACTGAGCGTCAGGTTCTTGCGGACCCGCACATCGTCCTGCACATAGATCCCGGCGTAGAGGTTGTCGTAGTTGATGTTGGGATCACCGATGCGCTGCGTGTAAGTGCGGGGCGTGCCGGCCGCGAACGCCTCGGTGCTCTCGAAGAAGAAGGTGCCCAGATAGTTGGAGGAGTCGTTCGAGCGATACGATCCGCCGTCGAGGTTGATGCCGGTACGCACCGAATGTATCCCGCGGACGTAGTCCAGATCCGACTGCAGGTTCACGGTCGTGGAAGTCCGGCCGCCGGTGATCTGCGCGCCACCGGTCGTCAGCGAGTCGGCCACGCGAAGGGTCCGCGCCTCGAGCAGCGAATTGGAATCGGAGTGGTTCCGGCCGATATTGACGCGGCTGTTGATGAAGAAGCGGCGGCCGAGCGGTCCCGCTTCCTGCAGCCGGATGAACGTCCCTGAATTTTCCGTGGCGTAGGCGCGCTCGGCCTCGTCCGAACCGCCGATGCCCTGGTTCCGGCTCGTGAACGCGTTCCGGTTGAAGCTGAGGCGGAGCGTCTGATCACGCGTGAGGGCGTAGTCCACGAGCCCCGAGACGAACATGTTGTCGTTCGGCCGCCGCGGCAGCAGCTTCGACACCGTTCCCACGCCGGGCACGACCACGTAACTGTTCGGCGTGTCGAAGGCGTTCCCGCCGTTGACCGACAGCGAAAACGAGCTCCGGTTCTTCAAGAGCGAGCCGCCGAGGAAGACGCCGTAGTTCTGCGAGCGCTCCGGCCCCTTCGAGGGCGCGAACTGATTGCGCCCGCTCATCGAGCCATCGCGAAGCCGCAGGTTGCCGCCGCCGCGGAGCTGTCCGACCCCGGGCTGCGTGATGATGTCGATGAACAGGCCGCCGGCGTTGTGGTTCTCGGCCGCGAACGCGTCGCGGGTGATGTGGATCGACTTGATCTGCGACTTGGGTGGGAGCTGGCCGCCTTCGAAGCTGTCAACGCGCAGCACGGCGTTCGGTCCGGCGAGGTCTTCGAGCTGGCGCTGCATCTCGGCCGGATCGTCCGACAGCGCCTCGATCTGCTCGCGAGTCATCGCGGTGCCGAAGGTGGACAACCGATCCGACGCGGCGGTCTGCGCGTCGCGCCCCACCGTCACTTCGGTCTCGATCTTCTTGAGCGGGAGGATCACGACATGCTTGTTGTCGCCGGCCCTCAGCCGCACGTCCCTCAGGAGACCGAGCTCGAACCCCGGGAACTCCGCCTGAATCGAATAGCGCCCGGGCGCCAGTCCCTCGGCCGTCGCGATGCCGGTGCTGGCCGTTTTCATGGCCGGCACCGTCGTCGCGCGAGTGGTGTCGTCCAGGCCGACCACCGTCACTGCCGCGTCAGGAATGACGGCCCCGCTCTGGTCCGCGACGGTGACTATCAGCCTCGCGTTGCGCGGTGGCGTCTGCGCGGCGGCGGGGGTGGCGATGGCGGCGACGGAGAGAGCCGCGAGGGCGAGCAGGCGCATCATTTGCGAACCTCAAACTTCTTCGGTTCGATCTTCGGGTTGATTCTGAAACGGTCGAACGTCGTCTCCTCGGTCGTGTCGGTGCCCGTGGCGCGCCGTAGCCGGAACGGCCACTGCAGGCCATCGACGTCGCGATAGTCGGCGAAGTAGATGCGGTACTCGACCGGCTTTGGCGGGCCGGCCGCCGCCGGTCCGCCGGGTCCGATCGCCGGCGCGCCGGCCGGAGGGGCACCAGGCGAACCAGCCGTGGGCGCACCGGGGGCACTCGCCGGGGGCGGTGCGGGAGGTCCACCCGGCGCGGCCGCAGGCGGGCCTGCCGGCGCAGCGGCGGGAGGGGCGCCTGGCGGCGGGCCCGGTGCCGGCGGACCACCGGGTCGGCCGCCGGGTCGTGAAGGAGCCGCGGGCGCCTGCCAGCTCACCATGATCGGCAGATGGGTCTGACTGTTGACGAACAGGCGCAAGGTCAAGTTCGGCGCCGCTTTCACGTCCACGACATCGGCCTTCCCTTGCGGCGCTTCCGCCTGGCCGGCGTACGAGAACGTCAGGGGATAGGTGCTGAACGATCCCGCGAACATGCCGAGCGTCAGCCGCACGAAGTCCTGCTTGACCGTCAGGACCCGCTGCTTCCGCATCGCCTCCATCTGTGCCGCCGGGGGTGCCGGCATACCGGCTCTGGCGGGTGGCGCCTGGGGATCGGGGAACTGCAGCAGGTCGTCACCGTTGAAGCCAAGCGCCGTCGGACCGCTCTCCTGCGCCGGGATCTCGTCCTTCCGCAAATATTTGTCGGGCAATTCCACCGCGATTTCGAACTCGATCGGCACCAGGTTCTCGCCGCGGACCTGGCGCGTCCGCCCGGTCGCGACGAAAGTCTTCACCGCCGACAGCCGTTTCTCGCCGCCGAGGGCCTCCCGCGCCGCGGCCAGCACCGTCGCGGCATCAGCCGTCGGCGCCTGTCGCTCCCCACGCCCGGTTTCGGCCAGGCGGCCGGAGGACGTCGGCGGGCCGGCGCCGGGCAGACCCGCCCCCGCGGCGAGCACGCCAATCATGAGTACTGGTCCAAGCACACGCATATCCGCCTCCCGGCAATCGCAGGTCAACACTCTAAGACGAACGTTGGACACGGATCGTTGGCCTTTTGTGCCATCGACGGCCGGCAAATCGCGTCGGTGCGGTCGAAGTTTGCGCGAAAGCGTGCAGGAAGGGGCGGGTTGCCGGGGGGAAGGGCTTTGGGCTTTGGGCTTTGGGCTTTGGGCTTTGGGCTTTGGGCTTTGGGCAGCCAAACCCTAACGGCTAAAGCCTAAAGCCTAATGCCCAATGCCTCGAATTCAGGAGTCAGGCATCGCCTGACTCCTGAATCCGACGTGTCACTGCGCGAGGCTGACGTTGACCGGGACGGTTTCGCCGGCGCGAACGCGGAGCGTCGACGTGTAGGTCTTGTAGCCGTCCTTGCGAATTTCGATGCGGTGCGTTCCTTCACCGAGTTGCACCAGCAGCCGCGGCTCGCCGGCGGGCGCGTCCCATTTCTCGTCGTCGATCAGCACCTCGGCGTCCGCCGGCTGGACGCGCACGGACACGGCGCCGAAGCGATCGGCGTTGCGGTCGTTCGGGGCGTTGCGGTCGCTCGGAGCGGTGCGCTGGCGCGGGACCGGACCCTGCATCGCGCCGCGCGGCGGCGGGCCCGAGGGCTGGGGCGAGGAGGATGGCGCCGGACGCGGCTCCGGCGTTTCTCCGGCTGCCAGCGGCTTCAGGGACTGCTTGATGTGGTACGACTCGTACGGCCGGAACAGCATCTTCTCGCGGAACGGCTGATAGCCCGGTTCGTAGATCGTGATCTCGTGCTCGCCGAGCGGGACGCGCAGCCGCTGGAGGACGCCGTCGAAGTCATCGACCGTCCCGACCAGATAGCCGTCGATGTAGACCTCGGCGTTCTTCGGCGTCACCTGCGTACGTAGATCCGCCGAGACGTCATACCGGTAGGGCGCATATGGCGGGTACCGATACTGGAACGCGTACGACGAGTCCCACCAGAACGAATCGTAATAGTAAGGAGAGGGATAAATCGGATAGGCGAACCGCGCGCCAACGAACACCGAACGCGAGGGGCCGCGGTAACCGCGGCGTTGTGCGGAAGCCTCGGCCGGCCACAGCGCGATCGCCACGGCGGCGCAGACAGGCACAAGGATAAAGAGACGTTTCCTGGGAATCACGACATCCTCCGGGGCAGGCAGCCACCAGGCTGGTGAGCAAACCGAATGCCACGGCGTATCCCTGTGACGAGCGCCGCAATCCCGCGCGCCTGTCACCCGCGACGCACAGTCGTGTCTGAGCGCGAGGACACTGGCGTACGTTCGCCGCCGCCCGTGGACAAGTGGCTCCGCGCGCGCCGGCACATCCCGGTCGAGCCGCACTCGTGAAAAAAGCGTGACAGCATGCCGCGCCGGGCGAGTCGGCGCTAGACTCACAGCATGGGGTCAGTGCAGGATACGGCGCCGGAGACGCCAAAGGGCGGCCGCGTACTGGTGGTCGAGGACGATACCCATATTCGCGATCTGGTGGTCCTGCACCTCGAGCTCGAAGGGCTGACGGCCGTTCCGGCCGGGGACGGTGCCGAAGGACTGCGGCTGGCGAAAGCCGACCCGTTCGACCTGCTGATTCTCGATGTGATGCTCCCGCACCTCGATGGGGTGACGGTCTGCCGGGCCGTTCGCCGCGAGTCGCTGAACGGGGACGTCCCCATCCTGATGCTCACGGCGCGGCGCGAGGAGGCCGACAAGGTGCTCGGCCTCGAGAGCGGCGCCGACGACTACCTGACCAAGCCGTTCGGCATCCGCGAATTCATCGCCCGCGTCCGCGCCCTGCTACGCCGTCGGCCGTCCCGCGCCACCGCCGGGCACGCCGCGGCGATTGTCGCGGGGCCGCTGACGGTGGATCCGGCCCGCCGG
>JBDTSX010000210.1:0-7867 GCA_039930925.1 Acidobacteriota bacterium
CCTCGCCGGCACGCCTGCGGCGATAGGCACGTCAACGGTGACGATCCGAGCGACCGACAACAACGGCTGTTTTGCCGAGATCGTCTACACCATCGTCGTGGGGGCCTGCCCGGTGATCACGCTGTCGCCGGCGACCGTGCCGAACGGCGCGGTGAGTGTGGCGTACAGCCAGGCGATCACGGCGAGCGGCGGGACCGGTCCTTACACGTTTACCTTGCCGGCGGGCACGCTGCCGCCCGGCCTGACACTCTCGGCCGCCGGCGTCGTCTCGGGCATGCCGCTCGCGACTGGTACCAACACCTTCACGGTACGAGGCACCGACGCCAACGGGTGTTTCGCCGAGGCGACGTATACGATGGCGATCGTGGCCGCGGTGCCCACGCTGCCGCAGACCTTCGTGATGCTGCTCGCGCTGGGACTGATGGGAATCGGATACATGCAGTTGCGGCGAAGGGGACGGTCCGAAGCGCGGGCAAGGCGCTGAAGGAGGGGGGCTCCGGGCCGCCTTGCGCGGGTCCGGAAGCCTTCTAGTTTGTATCGAGCTTGTTGAGGTCGCGGACCTCGCGCAGCGTCCGCCGCAATTCCTCCACGGCCTGCATACTCTCCAGAGTCACGCGCAGCGAGTCGGCGGTGGCCTTGAGCGCATCCACTGTCGCCTGACGTGCTCCTTCGGCGGCATGCCGTGCGTCTTCTCCGGCAGTGCGCGCCGTCTCGGCGATGGCACGCAGTTCTTCGCGCTCCTGGCGGATGACTTCGAGCGCCTCTCGATGCCGATCGCGAAGCTCCCTTGCTTCCTCCGCCAGCCGGCGGAACCGTTCCGTCTCTTCCCGCGCGGACTCCGCCGACGCGCGATCCCGCTCCGCGACCCCTCGATCCTGCTCCGCGTCGAGGCGGCCATCTTCGGCTTTCTCGCGGATCCCTTCAGCTTGCTGGCGCTGCTTCTCGGGCGGCGTTTGATCGGTCGGCATGATCTTGGTTCCTGTCCCCTCCACCCGTGGGGTTCACGACGTCCGTGCCTTCCAGCTGGCTTCAGCCGGACGATGGCGTTGTGAAATCCATTCCATGAAGGCGCGAGGCTCGAGACGATCAATCGTACCAGCGATTGCCGGAAAGCAGTGTTCTTTACGCGACACTCGGTAGGTCGGGCGGCCTGCAGCCCTGGCTGCGCGTCAGTCGTGCAGGACGATGCTGAGGAGGGCGCTGTTGATTTTGAGGCCGCCGTTGTACTCGATCAGGCCGAGCTTCCTGAACTTGTTCATGAAGAAGTTCACACGCGAGCGCGTCGCCCCAATCATTTCGGCGAGGGTCTCCTGTGAAATCTTCGGCAGCGTGCGCGACGGGTGGGCGTCGCCGTAGCGGGCGAGCAGCAGCAACGTCCGGGCGAGCCGCTTTTCGCTGGAGTTGAAAAGTTGGTCGACGAGGTCCGCTTCGATGCGCATGTTCCGAGTGAGCATGTACGAGATGAAGCGGTCCGAGAAAGTCGGTTCCTCGTGCAGGAGCCGGATCATGGCGGCCTTCTCGATCGTCAGGACCGTGCTCGCCACGACGGCGGTGGCGGTGCCGATTCGGAGAATCTGCTGTGCGAGCGCTCCTTCGCCAAAGAAATCCCCTGGCGCCAGCATCGCGACCACCGCTTCCTTGCCGACGCGCGAGATCACCGACAGCTTGATCCCGCCCTTCTGGATATACCTGACGTCGGAGGCCTGATCGCCCTGCGAATAGACGACCTCTCCGCGTCGGTACTTGACGACGCGGCGGGCACCCCCGGTGGACTCGAGGTACGCCTCGACGTCGAACGCGCGGGCGGACTGCGACTTGGCAGACTGTTTCTTCGGACTCATGGCGTCATCGTTTCCAATAGTCAGGCTCGATAGACCATGGCATGCGGCTGCGCTGCGTTCGCGCGACGGCGTAGTTCCCTCTTCGAATGGTGACTGGCGATCGTGCGCGATCGATGCGAGACGACCGGAGCGGTCACGAACGGCCCCTAGACTACCGCACAATACCCGCTGAGCCAGCATTCTATTACCCAGGCTGAGGTATCGGAGCCACACCAGAGGTTGCGACGGAACGCTCCCGCAGCCCGTCCGTACGCCAAGATCGGCCCCTCCTTGTGCAAAATTAGACAGCATTGCCGCAGTCGAGGTGTGACAGTAGCTTGGCGGTCTAGTCGAGGCGGTTGGGCATTTGCCCGTACTGCTTCGCTTCGGCCACTTTGCGGAGACTATGGGTGGCCGCGCGGGTCCGACCATCCTCACCATTTCGACAGCTCGACCGGGGTTACCTTGCGAGGCCCTCGACCAAGGTGCGGACGTTTCGTACGGGGGAGGGATCCACCTATGCCAGCGAAGCAGATAATCGCTTTTGACGCCCAAAACTTTCTTTACTCGGCTGGAATCGCACGGAGGATCGTCGAGTTTCGCCGGTCCGACGTCATCTTCACCCAGGGTGAGCCCTGCGATCACGTCATGTATCTCCAGCGGGGCGCGGTCAAGCTCTCGGTCCTGTCTAAGGCCGGGCGCGAAGCGGTCGTGGCGATGCTCGGTCCCGGGGAGTTCTTCGGAGAAGGGTGCCTCGCGGGCCAGGCGTTCCGCATGGGGAGTGCGACGGCAACAGCCGACAGCGCGGTGCTTCTCGTGGACAGGGATCAAATGGTGGAGCTGCTGCACCGGCAGCATGCGCTGTCCGATCGGTTCATTGCCCACATGCTGGCGCGGAACATCCGGATCGAAGAGGACCTGGTCGACCAGCTGTTCAACTCGAGCGAGAAACGGCTCGCACGAACGCTGTTGCTGCTGGCGCGGTACGGCCAGCTGGACAGGCCGGTGTGTGTTCCCGCAATCTCCCAGGAGACGCTCTCCGAGATGGTCGGCACGACCCGATCGCGGGTGAACTTCTTCATGAAGAAGTTTCAGCGCCTCGGATTCATCGACTACCGCGACGGGCTCAAGGTCAACAACTCGCTGCTGACCGTCGTCCTGCACGACTAACCGGCAGGAGCCGAGCGGCTGTGCTCTTGTGAACAGGTGCACCGCGGGTGCGTGTGTCATTGTCGGCGGATGGAACCACGAAAGGCCTCGCGTGCGCCGGCGAAGGCTGCGCCCGCGTTCAACGCGCAGGCCTTTCTCGAGTCATCCGGCGCGTCGAAGGCGATCGCGGAGTATGCCCGCGGGGAAACCATTTTCACGCAGGGAGAGGCGTCCGAGCACGTGCTTTACATTCAATCGGGCGCCGTGACGCTGTCGGTGATGTCGAAGGCGGGGCGCGAAGCCGTGGTGGCGATGCTCGGTGCGGGCGACTTCTTCGGGGAGGGATGCCTCGCCGGACAGATGGTGCGGAAGGGAAGCGCCAGGGCGGTGACGCCGAGCGTGATCCTGCGAGTGACCAAGGTAAAAATGGTGCGTCTCCTGCACCGGCAGCATGGCATGTCCGATCGCTTCATCGAGCACATGCTCTCGCGCAACATCCGTGTCGAAGAGGATCTGATCGATCAGCTCTTCAACTCGAGCGAGAAGCGGCTGGCCCGGACGCTGCTGCTGCTGGCGCGGTATGGGAAGCAGGACACGCCGCTGCGGATGATGCCCAAAGTGTCACAGGAAACCCTGGCCGGCATGGTCGGGACGACGCGTTCGCGGGTGAACTTCTTCCTCAACAAGTTCAAGCGGCTTGGCTTCATCGAATACAACGGCAAGAATCCGCTCAAGATCAACAGCTCGCTCCTGAGCGTGATCCTTCACGACTGAGGCGTGGAATGAAACCAATGGCGTGGGCCGGAATTGTGCTGATCGTGCTGGGCGCCGCGGCGCTCGTCTATCAAGGGTTGACCTACTCCAGCCGCGAGACGATTCTGGACATCGGTCCGATCCACGCGACCGCGGATCGACAGAAGACCGTGCCCCTGCCGCCGATTGTGGGCGCCGCTGCGGTGGCCGGCGGCGTGGTGCTGCTGATCGCCGGCGTCCGCAAAGCGAAGTAGCGACCTCCTCAGGAGCTCGCCACCTCTGGAAACAGGGAGACGGTTTCGCGCCGCTGGGTCAGGCGTCCCTGTTCCTTTTCGCGGCGCCCTTCACACGCCTGGCAGCGCACCGCGAATGGCAGCGCGCGCAGCCGCCGCTCGGAGATGTGGCTTTCGCACTCGAAACAGAACCCGTACTTGCCTGCCTCGAGCCTGACCAGCGCCTCCTCGATTCGCGCCAGCGTTTCCGCCCGCATCTGGAGCAGCGCGAAGTCGATGTTCCCCTGGATGCCCGCATCGGAGTGCTCGACGTCGTCGCAGACGTCTTGCGACCGGTCGGTTCGCCCGTGCCGGATCCGGCGCTGCACGTCCCCATGCATCTCCCGCCGGCGATCGATCAGCATCTGTTTCAGCTCGGCGTCCCGTTTGGCGGTGTCAGTCATGTTCAACTCCTCTGCCGGATCAGAATGAAGGAACCGGCGCGACATGTCTGTCCCGTTCTGAACAGGGGCCGCGGGCGCCCGAACTGTCCCGTGCGGGTCGGCCGGAAAACGCCGTTTGACGACTGTTTCCGGGCCCCGCTCGAACCGGTCTTTCACCGGTTGGGAGCCGATCGGGTGGCAGCCGGGCCTCGGCGACAAAAAGCCGCTGCCGAACGGCCGATACTCTCCCGTCGTGGTATAAGCTCTCCCCGAGTATCGAGCGACGAGTGATCGTCCACCACAGAGGAGAGCCGCATGCAGAGCAAGCGTTTGGGGTTTCTAGCCACGATGACGGTCGGGATGTCGGCGTTCGTGATTGCGCAACAGCCGCCGCCGGCGGCGCCGGCGGGACAGCCGCCCGCGCCGGCCCAGCCGATGTCGTTCTTCGCGACGAGTGTCAACCCGGGAGACGGCGCCAACCTCGGCGGGCTTGCCGGCGCTGACGCGCACTGTCAGAAGCTCGCGACGGCGGCCGGTGCCGGGAGCAAGACGTGGCACGCCTATCTCAGTGCCAGCGCCTCGGGCGGTCAGGCGGCGGTCAATGCGCGCGACCGCATCGGCCCCGGTCCCTGGTACAACGGGCGCGGCGCGAAGATCGCTCAGAGCGTTGCCGACCTCCACGGCGATACGCTCGACGCCGCGCGTCTCGGCAACAACCTGTCGAGGACCACAGTCGTCACCGAGAAGAACGAGGCGATCAAGGGGGCGGGCGACACGCCCAATCAGCACGACATGCTGACCGGATCGAAGCTCGATGGCACGGCTTACACCGACGCGGCCGATCACACGTGCGGGAACTGGACCAGCAACAGCACCGGCACGGCGCAGCTGGGTCATTTCGACCGCACCGGCGGTGGAAACACCTCGTGGAATTCCGCGCATCCTTCACGCGGCTGCAGCCCGCCGAACCTCGTCGCGACCGGCGGCGCCGGGTTGTTCTACTGCTTCGCAACCAATTGAGCTAGCCGCGCAATCGTGATCTGTCCTTCCGCCTGAAGGCGGAAGCCACGAGCACGCTGTTTGAGGTCGAAGCCACGAGCATGCCGTGTGAGGACCGACGGCATGAGCACGCTGTTTGAGGCCGGAAGGCACGACCATCCTGTACTGTAGGCCGTGGCTTCCGCATTCGGCGTCTTGTCTTTCAGGACACGAGACACGCCAGTTCCTGGTTGTCGCGGATCCGCGGGCGGGATCCCAACTCCCGCCCTTACTGTGATGCGGCGCCTGATTTCGGTGAGCGTTTCCGTTTCGCCGCGCTGAGCGGACCGGTATGCTCCGATCCGGTCGCCCCGGAGATGTCCGCCAGCTGTTGCTCCGCGAGGAGCCAGTCATCCACCTGCGCGCCGTCGGTGCAGCCGCGCGCCTCATACAGTTCGTACGCGCGGCGGGCGATCTCCTCGACGGTGACCGGACGACCGCCGGTCGGGCTGTCCGGTGCGGTCATCTCCGCGGCAGATGGCGCGGTGGAGCGTGGCGAGCTCTTGCGGGGAGCACGCGGTGTAGTCGAGCGGGTCATTTGCAAACCTCCAATGTGGTAACGCACAGCCGACGCGTTCCTGCTGCCGCCTCGAGGGGCGGAGTTGGCCCGGCGCCGACATAAACGTCGCTGAATCTCACAGCAGACATTTGTGTCGTTTATGCTCGTTCGGCTGCGAATCGATTCTGCGCAGTCCACCAGGGCCGATCGACGCGCGCCGCAGACGGGCTGCGGTGTCAACGCGCTGCCGCGGCCGGCCCCCTCCATCTGTCGTTCGAAGTGCCGGGCGGTATGTCTTTACCTGCAACACGTACGCCACAGGTGGCGGTGATCGGTTCAAAAGACCGTCTATCTGGGGGTCGTCACTGTTCCGCAGGCGAATGAGCCATCCAGAAGAGTCAGTCACATGCAGCGAACGGTCGCGGCGCCTCGGCGCGAATAATTCGCAAGCGACATCCACGTCGGGATCATGGCGCCAGGGTACATAAATGTCGTCCACGTTTCCAGCAGCACGCGTTTTCATTCGCGATCCGCGCGGCCTCCGGGGCAGCGTTCTTGCTGGGAGCGTGATCACTGGCAGCAGCAGATCCGGAGGTGGATGTGAGCGGTGTGTCGATCGCAAAGATGACCCAGGACTCGGCGCTCCTATGGACACTGGAGGAGATCAGCCGTCTGATCTCGTCGAGCGGCAGTCCGTCAGAGACACTGACCAACATCGTCCACCTGATTCAGCGGCGGTTCGAGACCGACGTCTGCTCGGTCTATCTGCTCGAGCCGGACCGGGCGAATCTCGTGCTCGCCGCGACGATTGGACTGCGGCCGGAGAGCGTCGGCCGGGTGCGGATGCGGCTGACCGAGGGGCTCGCCGGTCTCGTGGCGCAGCGGCTCGCGCCCGAAGTCGTCGCTGACGTGACCGCGCATCCGCGGTTCAAGTACTTCAGCGAAGCCGGTGAGGATGCCTATCGGTCCTTTCTCGGCGTGCCGATCGTCGATCGTGGAATCCTCCAGGGCGTCCTGGTGGTGCAGACGATCGAGGCGCGCGAGTTCGGCGCCGAGCTGGTCCAGATGCTGGTCAGCGCCGGCGCGCAGCTCGCGCCGACGGTGGCCCAGGCGCGCACGGTCGAGCACTTCGTCGCCCCCGCACACCAGCGCCTCTACGCGCTCGCGCAGAACCTGTGGTGGACCTGGGACAACGAGGCGACGAGCCTGTTTCGCGAGTTGAGCCCGGCGCTGTGGCAGGAACACGGCCACAACCCGATCGCGCTCCTCCAGGAAATGCCGATCGCGCAGCTCGAAGCCCGGGCGACCGAGCTGGCGCTGCACAGCCGGATCAACTATGCCTACCGGCGGATGCAGGAGTACCTGCACTCCACGCACACCTGGGGCGCTCGTCACGCCGGCGTGCTGCGCGCGCGGCCGGTGGCCTACTTCTCCGCCGAGTTCGGCCTGCACGAATCGCTGCCGATCTACTCAGGCGGGCTGGGCATTCTGGCCGGCGACCATATCAAGAGCGCCTCCGATCTGGGTATCCCGCTCGTCGGGGTGGGCCTCTACTACGATCAGGGGTACTTCACCCAGCGGCTCGATCGCGACGGCTGGCAGCACGAGGATTATCTCGACGTGGACAGCCGCCGCCTCCCGATCGAGCTGGCCGTTCGCAACGGCGTCCCCGTCGTCGTCGAGATCGCCACGCGCGCCGCGACGATCGCCGCGCGCGTCTGGTCGCTGGCGGTCGGGCGGAATACGCTGCTGCTGCTCGACTCGAACGTGGAGGGGAACCAGCCGGAAGATCGCGAACTGACCGCCCGGCTCTACGGCGGCGACGCTCGCGTTCGGATTCGCCAGGAGCTGCTGCTTGGCGTCGGAGGCGTCCGCGCGCTGGCCGCGATGGGGATCACGCCCGGCGTCGTGCACCTGAACGAAGGGCACAGCGCGTTTGCGGTGCTGGAGCTC
>JBDTSX010000211.1:0-7847 GCA_039930925.1 Acidobacteriota bacterium
AACGCGTCTGGAGCCGCGTCAGCCCGTTACTCATCCGCAGCGGACCAGCGTTCATGCCGGAGAGCGCGACCGTGTTCGGACGATCGGGATCATCGAGCATGTAGGAGCGGTCGGCCGCCAGCGCGAGCTCGAACAGCGAGCCCGCAAAGCAGCTCCCCGGCTCGATCAGCGCGAAGAAACTGCGGGACGTCAGGTCCATGCGCTTGAGGGTCCTCTTGACGAAGAGCACGATCTCCCGGACGAGCCAGTGATCGCCATGGCCCAGCAGTGTCTCATCCAGTGCCAGGACCCGCCGCGAATCGCCCTCCGTCTTCACCACCACGGTGCCGATCAACGGCTCGTCCAGGCGCAGCCGCAGCAGCGCGTCGTCGAGCTCCCGGAACGCTCGGAGCACCCAGAAGCGATCGCCGGCCGCGACGATGGCGTCGGGGCTGGTTGGCTCGCCGGGCTCGGGGCCGCGAATCGTCAGCGTGGCGACACGCTTCTCGCGCGCGATCTCGAGCGTCACGGTCGAGTAGCGGACGGCGTCGGGCGCCACCTCGGGCGCGAGCGGCCCGAGCGCGATGCCGGGCCCCTGATCCGGCCGGTCCGACGTGGACGCCAGTTCCCGCGCCCGGGCGGCCACGCGCTCGCGGAACTGGCTCGTGGGATGCGCCGCGTCAACCAGCCGCCACTCCACCGCGCGCCTGCCCCTGATGCCTTCAGCGACGGTCCCGAACACGTCTGCAAGGTCCCGGCGCACCTTGCGCTTGTCCACGACGCGGGTCAGCCCACCGGTGCCTGGCAGCACGCCGAGCAGGGGCGTTTCCGGCAAGCTCACCGCCGAATTCCCGTCGTCCACCAGGATGATCTCGTCGCACGCGAGCGCCAGCTCGTAGCCGCCGCCGGCGCAGATCCCGTTGAGCGCCGCGACGAACTTGATCCCGGAGTGCTCGCTCGCGTCTTCCATCGCCAGGCGCGTCTCGTTGGTGAACTTGCAGAAGTTCACCTTCCACGCGTGCGTCGATCCGCGCAACATGAAGATGTTCGCGCCGGCGCAGAAGATCCGCTCCTTGAGGCTGGTGATGACGACCGCGTGGACTTCCGGGTGCTCGAATCGCACCCGCTGCAGCGCGTCGGCCAACTCGATGTCCACACCGAGGTCGTAGGAATTCAGTTTCAGGCGGTAGTCAGGCGAGAGGCCCGCGTCCTCCTGGACGTCCATCGCCAGTGTGGCGACGGGGCCGTCGAAAGTGAGGCGCCAGTGGTGATAACGGTCGGGGGAGGTCTCGAAGCAAACCGACGGGTCCTGCCTGGCAGCGGTATCCATCGCTCCCAGCGTACCTGCGCGGTTGCAGGGGTGTCAAAACGTAGGCGTGCGTGTCGAACGGTCGGAGCAGCCGGGGGTCAGCCGATCCGGCACCCGAGGCAGAATCGCGTCAGTACTCGTCCTCGTTGCCCCACCAGCTCTCGCCGGTCGTGGCGGCTGCCGGGTTGGAGCGTGACGACCAAGGCGCCGAAGGCTCCGCAAGGCGGTTCTGAATCTGCGTGCGCAGCCACCCGATGGCGTCCGGTTCGGCCGCCCGCAGCGCCTTCCAGTCGGCCTCCGGCAGCACGAGCGTCAGCGTGCGTGTGGGATTGGAATCCGAGTCGTTCATGGAGGAATGATAGAGGACGACTACCGATGCGTCCCGCATAACTTTCTGATGGAATAGATGCGGCGCCGAGATGCCGCGGCCATGCGGGGAACACATACCGAGCATGAGAGCAGCGCATGACAGGCGAGCCCTTAGCCTTCTTACGTCGCCGTCTCCCCTGGCTTCAGCACCAGGACCTCGATGCCCTGGGGCGAAACCAGTTGCTTCAGGCGGTCGGGCGTCCCGGTGAGCACCGGGAACGTGCCGTAGTGCATGGGCACGATCTGGCGCACGCCGAGCATGCGCGCGGCGATCGCGGCTCCCTCTGGACCCATCGTGAAGTGATCGCCGATCGGCAGGAAGCCGATGCGTGGGGCGTACATCTCGGCAATCAGCTTCATGTCGCCGAACACCGCCGTGTCGCCCGCGAAATAGAACGCCTCGCCGTCTTCCGTGCGCACCACGAACCCCGCCGGCTCCCCGAGATACACGGAGACGTCGTTCTCGACCACGCTGCTCGTGTGAACGGCGGGAACCATCGAGACCTGCAGGCCGGCAAGCGAGATCGTCCCGCCGATGCCCATGCCATGGACACGCTGCAGCCCCTTGCGCTCCAGCCAGAGCGCCAGCTCGTAGACCGCCACGATCGGGGCGCCCGTGGCCCGCGAGACCGCGACAACGTCGCCCGAGTGATCCGAATGGCCGTGCGAGAGCAGAATCAGGTCGGCCTCAGTGATCCGCTTCATGCCCGGCGGGCACATCGGATTGTGCTCGAGCCACGGATCGGTGACGATCCGCTTCCCGCCCGGGGTCGTGATCAGGAATGTCGAATGCCCGTACCACGTGAACGTCAGCCGCTGCATCGTCATTCCATTATTCTAGTAGGACCGACCGCGCTTCGCCCCTGGCCTGTCTGCGGGACGTTATAATCAAGGTTGATGCAGACCGCCCCGCTCAACTTCATTCGCGGCCGGAAGAAGCGTGTAGAAGAGCTTCCGCGTCAGCCCAAGCCGGAGTGGCTGAAGGTCCGCGCGCCCGGCTCCGAGAACTATCACCGCCTCAAGGGGCTGATGCGTACGCTCGGGCTGCACACCGTCTGCGAGGAAGCGAACTGCCCCAACATCGGCGAGTGCTGGCATCACGGGACGGCGACGTTCATGATTCTGGGCGACACCTGCACCCGGTCGTGCGGGTACTGCAACGTCACCCACGGCGCACCGAAGGCGCCTGACGGCAACGAACCGGTGCACGTCGCGAGCGCGATCCAAGCGATGGAGCTCGCCCACGTGGTGATCACGTCCGTGGACCGGGACGACCTGCCCGACTTCGGCGCTTCCCACTTCGCGCGGACGATCGCCGAAACACGGTCGCGGATTCCCAGCTGCCGGATCGAGGTGCTGATCCCCGATTTCCAGGGTGATGAATCCGCGCTGCGGGTCGGCCTCGACGCGGCGCCGGACGTCGTCAATCACAACATCGAGACGGTACCGCGGCTGTATCGCACGGCGCGGCCTGGCGGCCGCTACGATCGCGCGCTGCAGGTGCTCGATCGATCGCGGCATCGCGCGCCGGAGATCCTGACGAAGTCGGGGATGATGGTCGGCCTCGGCGAGGAGTGGGACGAGGTCGTGGCGACGCTTCGCGATCTGCGCGACGTGGGGTGCCAGATCGTCACCGTCGGCCAGTACCTGCGGCCGTCGCTCGCGAACCTGCCGATGGCACGCTACTACTCTCCCGCCGAATTCGCGGAGCTGAAGCGCATCGGCCTCGAGCTCGGCTTCGGCCACGTCGAATCCGGGCCGCTCGTGCGCAGCTCCTACCACGCGCACGAACAGGCCGAATCGTTCAAGCCGGCTCCGATCGCGGGCTGAGCCCGCACGCCACACCTCAGCGGCCGACTCACACACGCGGCGTCGAGACCGGTTCAGTCGATCCCACCCCTTGCGAGAGCCGTAGAGGCCGCTACTGCGGCAGCTCTGAGACGGTCACCTCGAGATCGCGCAGCAGCCCGTCGCGCAAGTCGTAAATCCACCCGTGGACAGCGAGCGGCTGCCCGCGCTGCCACGCGTCACGGACCGAAGGGACGCACGTGACCTTGCCCACCTGTTCGACCACGTTCAGCTCGCAGAGGCGCCGCCACCGGGCGTCCGGCTCGAGCAACTCGAGCTCGCGCGCGTGGGTGTCGCGGACGTCCCGCACGTGCTGCAGCCACTGCTCGAGCGGACCCTGGACGGGGCCGCCGAGCGCCGCCTGTACGCCGCCGCAGCCGTAGTGCCCGCAGACGATGATGTGCTTGATCGCCAGCGCCTCGACCGCGTATTGGAGCACCGCGATACAGTTGGTGTCGTCAAGCGACACGACGTTCGCGACGTTGCGGTGTACGAACAGCTCCCCTGGAGCCAGACCGACGATCTCGTTGGCCGGCACACGGCTGTCCGCACACCCAACCCAGAGGTAGTCGGGCGCCTGGATGGCGCACAGCCGCTCGAAGAATTCGGGCTCGCGCGCGATCTGGCGGGCGGACCAGGCGCGGTTGTTGTTCAGCAGTCTGGATAGCATGTACGGCTTGGCCGGCGGTGACGCTCCCTCAGCGCCCAGGATTACGTCCTTCTCGAGCATCTCGAACCGCCGCCCGGCATGGTGCCGACGGTCCGGACGTGGGGTGGATGGCCTTCGGCGACGCACGAATCCGCAGGGACCCATGGACGAGATGCGGCCGCGCCGCGTCAATGGCAATCCGCAATATTAATCTTGATTCCGGCATCCTGCCAAACCCTGGTCCGCGCGATTCGGCGCCTGCCCACGCGCCGGCGGCGCGGCGTGAACCTTTTGCCGCGGTTCCCGACTTACGGGGTGACCCCCATTTCGAGGATGCCGTGACCGACCACGACCCACTCTCCCGCGCCCGCGAAGACGAATGGCTCGTCGTGCGCTGTCAGCTCGGCGAACGGGACGCCTTCGACGCCTTGATCGAGCGCTGGCACGACCCGATCTGGAGATACGTGCGGCGGATCACCGGTGACGACCAGGCGGCCAACGACCTCGTGCAGGATCTGTGGCTCCGCGTCCTGCGCGGCATCCATCGGCTCCGCGACGGATCGAAGCTGCGCGCATGGCTGTTCGGCATCGCCCGACACGCGCTGATGGACCGCTGGCGGGACAAATACGCCGCGGGCGCTGTCTCCGACGTGGACCTCACTGACCTCCCGGCTGACGAGGTCGACCTCGGGCGTCAGGAGGACCTCGAGGCGATGGAGCACGAACTGGCGCGGCTGCCGGTGGTCGAGCGCGAGGTCCTGACGCTGTTCTACCTCCGGGAGCTGTCGCTCGCCGAGGTCTCGGAAGTGCTCGCCGTGCCGGTCGGCACGGTCAAGTCGCGGCTGTTTCGGGCGAGGCAGCTGCTGCGTCGAGAACTGGAATCGAAAGGAGGGCACGTATGACGTCGGCAGGCAACAGCCCGCAACCAATTCCTGACCCGCGGGCAAAGGCGGCTCTACACCGCCTGGTGGCCGCGGAGCTCTCGCTTCCGTCGCGGCTCGGCTACGTCGCGCTGCTTCTCGCGGCATCGATGATGACGACGGTGATCGGGGCGCTCTGGATCACCGAACCGGCGCTGCGACCGCGGACCCAGCTGGCCTTCGCCGTGATGATGGTGATTGGCCTGGCTTGGGTCGTCTTCGCCATCTGGGCGCTGACACATCGGCGTCCCTTGCTGGCCGGTCACGCGATCGTCGCCGGCCGCCTGGCGCTGACGTTCACGTCGCTCTTCCTGATCGGCGCGGCGATTGCGGCCAGGACCGCCGGTGGAGTGGCGCCGTACGTGGCGGCCGGCGTCGGCGTGATGATGGTGGCGGCGGCGGCGGGACTGCTGTGGCGGGCACACGCGACGTCGACCCGGCTGCTCGAGCGTCGAGCCGTCCTCGAGCGGGAGATAGGAACGAAGGGGCGATGAGGTTTTGAAGGCATCCGGCTTCAGCCGGACGCCATTCAGGCCGTCGCCGGCTTCTTCTTCGGCCGGTAGACGTGCGTGGACTGGCCGAAGAACACTTCGGCCGCTTCCATCAGCGTTTCCGACAGGGTCGGATGCGGATGGATGGTCAGGCGAAGGTCCGCCGCGGTCGCACCCATTTCGATCGCCAGCACGCCTTCGGCGATCAGCTCGCCGGCGCCGGGCCCGACGATGCCGACGCCGAGCACGCGCTCCGTCTTGGGGTCGATCACCAGCTTGGTGACGCCGTCGCTGCGATCGAGCGTCAGCGACCGGCCCGAGGCGGCCCAGGGAAAGCGCGCGACGGTCACGTCGCGGTTCTGCTTCTTCGCGTCGGTCTCGGTCAGCCCGCACCACGCGATCTCGGGATCCGTGAACACCACGGCCGGAATCGCCAGCGGCTCGAACGCCACCCGCTCTCCCGAAATCGCCTCGACGGCGACGCGCCCCTCGTGCGACGCCTTGTGCGCGAGCATCGGCTCGCCGACGACATCGCCGATGGCGTAGATCGAAGGCTCCGCGGTCCGCCGCGCGGGATCGACGTCGATGAAGCCGCGCGCATTCACCGTGACGCGCGTGCGATCCAGACCGGGCACCGCCGAGTTCGGCCGCCGGCCGATCGAGACCAGCACGCGATCGAACGTGCGCTCCTTGGCTCCATCGGTCGAAGCCCCTTCGAAGGTGACCGCGATCCCGTCCTTCGCCTCCTTCATGCCGACGACCTTGGTGTTCAGCAGCACCGCTTCGCAGATCGCCTCGATGCGCTTTGCCAGGACGTTGACGAGATCCCGGTCCGCGCCGGGCAGCAGCCCGTCCGTCATCTCGACCACGGTGACCTTCGTGCCGAGCGCCGCGTAGACGCTGCCGAGCTCGAGCCCGATGTACCCGCCGCCCACGACCAGCAACGATTGGGGAATGTCGGGCAGGTCCAATGCACCAGTGGAATCCATCAGCCGCGGGCTCTGGATGCTGAGCCCCGGGACGGTGGACGGGCGCGAGCCGGTCGCGATGATCGCGTGCTCGAAGGCGAGTGTCTCCGGGTCCTTCTGCCCTTCACGCGTGATCTCCAGGGTCTGTGCGTCGCGGAATCCCGCTGTCCCCTGGACGTAGGTGATCTTGCGCTGCTTGGACAACACCCCGAGACCGCCGGTGAGCTGGTTCACGACCCTGGTCTTGAACGCACGCAGCTGGTCCACGTCAATCGCCGGCGCGCCGAAGGTGACGCCCCACGCCGCCGCGTGCTTCGCTTCGTTGAGGACGTCGGCGACGTGCAGCAGCGCTTTCGACGGGATGCATCCGCGGTACAGACAGACGCCGCCGGGATTGACCGCCGGATCGACGAGCGTGACCTGCATGCCGAGGTCGGCGGCATAGAACGCGGCGGCATAGCCGCCCGGGCCGGCCCCGATGACAACGAGCTGCGTGGATGTGTGCGGCATAAGGACCGTGACGCGAAGTCAGTTGGACGCCCGCCCTGAAAGAGGGCGGCTACAGGGACAGCACGAAAGGCTGCTCGAACGCCTCGGCCACCCAGCGGAGAAAGCGCGCGCCGTCCGCTCCGTCGATCACGCGGTGATCGTAGGACAGCGACAGCGGCAGCATCAGCCGCGGCTGGAAGCTCTGGCCGTCGTAGACCGGTTCGGTCGCGCCCCGCGAGATACCGAGAATCGCCACCTCGGGCCAGTTGATGATCGGCGTGAACGCCGTCCCGCCGATGCCGCCGAGATTGGTGATCGTGAAGCCGCCGCCCTGCATGTCGTCGAGGCCCAGCTTCCCGGTGCGCGCCTTTTCGGAGACCTTCGCGAGCTCCGCCGCCAGCTCGACGATGCCCTTGCGATCCACGTCGCGGATGACCGGGACGAGCAGCCCGCGCGGCGTGTCGGCGGCAACCCCGATGTGAATCGATTTCCGGTAGACGATTTCCTGCGCCGCGATGTCGGCCGCGGCGTTGAACTGCGGAAAGCGCTGCAGCGCCCCGGCGACGATCTTCAGGGCGATCGCCGTCATCGTCAGCTTGCCGCCGGCTTTCTCGGCGCGCGGGCCGTACTGCTTGCGCAGCGCTTCGATCGCGGTGACGTCCGCCTTGTCGTGCTGGGTGACGTGCGGAATCGCGTTCCAGGCGTGGGTCAGGTGTTCTGCCGTCTTCCGGCGGATGTTGCTCATCGGCTTCCGCTCGACTTCTCCCCACTTGGTGAAATCGGGAAGCGGAACGGGCGCGGCGGCGCCGCCGCCTGACAACGCGC
>JBDTSX010000212.1:0-7842 GCA_039930925.1 Acidobacteriota bacterium
GATCGTCCGGCCCGCCTTCGAGTCGATCAGCCGCATGTCGAGCCGCTCGGGGGCGCCGTCAACGAGCCGCGCCAGGTACGGAACCGTATTGACCGAGTCGCCGCACCAGTCCTCCGCGACGACCAGAATGCGGCGGCGCTCCGGGATCGCTCGCATGCGGGTCATCATCTCGGCCGTGACGGCCGCGTCGTTGTAGTGGGCACGCCACTCGTCGCGCCGCGACTTGGCCTTCTCGAGGAAGGCCGCGAAGGTCGTCCCCTTCGCGTAGTACCCCTCGTAGTCGGGCTCCTGCGCGGGATGCGCGAGAGTCGCCGCACAGCAGAGCGCGGTCAGGACCAGGCCGACGATCCGGCGAGGATGGATGCGCATGGCCGAATCTTATCTTAGGCGCCGGGATCGAGGCAGTTGCAAGCTCGCCGCCTGCGCCTTGACACTACTGTCAATCTGATACTATTGTCGTTCCCGCATGGGACGGACCGATCTCCTCGCGGACGCCGCTTGGCGCCTGCCACTCAAGCCGCTCGTCTTCCAAATTCTCCTGACCCTCGCCGACGGCGAGCGCCATGGCTGGAGCCTCGTTCGGGAAGTCCAGCAGCGCGGCGGCTTCGGCCGCATCATGCCAGGTAATTTTTATCGCACTCTGCGCGCCACGTTGTCCAGCGGACTCATTGCCGAATCCCCCGATCGGCCGGCACCAGAAGAGGATGACGAGCGGCGGCGATACTTCAGGCTGACACCGCTCGGCGAAGCCGTCGCGGCCGCCGAAGCGCGCCGGCTCGAGGCGGCCGTCATCGAAGCGCGCGCCAAACGCCTGCTCGCGAAGCGCGGATGACGACGCGGTTCTACCGGCTGCTGCTGTGGTGTTTCCCGCCATCGATCCGCCGGGGGTTCGGCGACGACATGGTGCGCCTGTTCGACGCGCAGCTGCGCGACGCCCGCATCCAGGGCGACAGCCCGCTCCGCATCTACGTCGAGGCAATCGGCGACGCGGTCATGCACGGCACGGCGGAGCGGGTCGGAGCTGGCCGCGAGCGCGCCCGCCGGTTGATTCGAGCGGTTGGTCGGTGGAGGTCGTGGATGCAGGCAATCCGGCAGGATCTCAACTATGCGCTCCGGCTGCTCGGCCGGCAGCCCGGCGTCACGGTGTTGGCGGTTGCCACGCTGGCGCTCGGCATCGGCGCCAACACGGCCATCTTTTCCGCCGTCGAGGCCCTGCTCCTGCGGCCGCTGCCGTATCACGATTCGGAGCGGCTGATGATGCTGTACGAGAAGCGCGCCGCGGAAGGGGTGCTCGACAATCCGGTTTCACCCGCCGACTTTCTCGACTGGTCGCGGCTGAACGGCTCGTTTGCGCCGATCGCCGCTTTTGCCACGGAGACCGTCGACCTGACTGGCGCGGGCGAACCGGTGAGGCTCTCCGCGGAGAAGGTGTCGCCGCGGTTTTTCGAGGTGCTCGGCGTCCAGCCCATGCTCGGCCGGACCTTCCGCCCCGAAGAGGCGCTCTCCGGACAACACCGCGTCGCAATCCTCGCCAACGATCTGTGGCGGAAACGATTTGACGCGGACGCGGCGGTGGTTGGCCGGCGGATCATGCTCGACGCCACTCCATTCGAGGTGATCGGGGTCCTCCCGCCCACGTTCGAATTTCCCGGCACCAGCCTGTCGCTGTGGATTCCCCTCGCGCTCGAAGGCGGCCCGCAGCCGCCCAGCCGCACGAACCATTACCTCACCGTGGTCGCGCGACTGAAGGACGGCGTCACGCTGGCGCGCGCGCGCTCCGACATGGATCGTGTCGGCTCGCAGCTTCAGCAGCAATATCCTGAGGCCAATCGCAATCATGGCGCATCGGTCTCGCCGCTCTCGATCGAGCTTCACGCGCCGGTGCGCGAGAGCCTGATCGGACTGCTCGCGGCGGTGGCGTTCGTGCTGCTGATCGCGTGTGTGAACGTTGCCAACCTGCTCCTGGCGAAGGCCGCGTCTCGACGGCGCGAGATGGCGGTGCGCGCCGCGCTCGGGGCCAGCCGTCTCCGGCTGGCTGGACAGGCGCTCACCGAGAGCCTGCTCCTCGGCGTCTGCGGCGGCGGCGCCGGCCTGCTGGTCGCGGGCTGGGGGATCGCGCTCCTCCGCCGGATCGCGCCCGAGGGCGTGCCGGTGCTCGGCGTCGACCGGGTCGGACTCAATCCCCAAGTGCTCGCGTTCACGCTCGTCCTCTCGATCGCGGTGGGGCTGCTGTTCGGCCTGCTGCCCGCCTGGCAGCTGGCCAGCCAGGACGTCAGCGAGTCGCTCAAGGACGGCGGCCGTTCACCGGCAGGAGTCCGCCGCCGGCTCCGGCGGACCCTCGTCGTCTCGGAGATCGCGCTGGCGTCACTCCTGCTCGTCGGGGCGGGGCTCACCATGCGCAGCTTCCAGTCGCTGCTCCGCGCCGACACCGGCTTCCATCCGCACGGGCTGCTGACCGCATTCATCTCGCTGCCCGACGGGCGGTATCCGGACGACGCGCGGCGGGTGGCGGCCTACAACGAAATCGAGCGCCGCTTCGCCGCGCTTCCAGGCGTTCGCAGCGTCGGGGCGACGAGCCACCTGCCGCTGTCAGGCCAGGATTCCCGGTCGGGCATCGGTGTCGAAGGCCGCGCGGCGACCCCGGACACGCCGACCCGCGCGCACCCGCGCGCGGTCACGCTCGACTACTTCAAGACGATGGGAATCACCCTGCTGGCCGGACGGAATTTCGCCGCGTCGGACAATCCCGACGCGCCGTTTGTCGCCGTCATCAACCAGACCATGGCGCGGCGGTACTGGCCCGGCGGATCGCCGCTCGGCAAACGCGTGCGTCTTGGCGGCAACATGGTGCGGTGGCGCGAGGTGATTGGCATCGTCAGCGACGTGAAGCACTGGGGCTTCGATCGGCCGGTGAATCCTGAAATCTATCTTCCGCAGAGGCAAATGGTCTGGGATGGCCTGACGTTCGTGCTCGCGACGGACCGCGATCCCGCCTTGCTGACCGCGGCGGTGCGGGAGCAGCTCCGCTCGGTCGATCCGGACCTGCCGCTCTCGAGGGTGGCGACGATGGAGAGCGTCGCGGCGCGGTCGGTCGCCGCGCGGCGAGCCGCGATGCTGCTGCTCGGGATCTTCGGCGGGCTGGCGCTGGTGCTGGCGGCCGCGGGAATCTACGGAGTGATGGCGCAACTCGTCGCGCTTCGCTCGGCCGAGATCGGCATCCGGATGACGCTCGGGGCGCGGCCCGCGGCGGTGATGCGGCTGGTGCTCCGGGAGGGTCTGGTCCAGGCGATCATCGGCCTGAGCATCGGCATCGCGGGAGGTGTGGCGCTGATGCGGGGTTTCCGGGCGGTACTCTACCAGGTGAGTCCGGCGGATCCGGTGACGCTGGCCGCGGTCTCGGCCACCCTGATTGCGACGACGCTGCTCGCGTGCGCGCTCCCGGCGCGTCGCGCCATGCGCGTGGACCCGATCGTCGCGCTACGCCACTGAGGGGCGTCTATTCGACGACATCTGTCGCTCTCGAGCGACGGCGGTGGCGTCCGGCTTCAGCCGGACGGATTCGGCGCCATTCTCCAGCCAGACCGCGTCGCCGAACTCGTGCGTGGGTATCCGCTCGCCTCGAGCGCCGCACGCATCGATCTCAGCGTGGCCTCATCGGCGGACGCGCTCAACAGGTCGTAATGGCTGCTGCCCGGCTCGTGCGTGCCGGAGATCGACGGCGGTTGTTGCCCGCGCTCGTCCCCTGTACTTGCTCCGGGGCCACCGTCAGCGGGACGGTGACCGTCACCACGGTCCCCTGCCCCGGAGCGCTGCAGATCGTCGCGCGGCCGCGCACCCGTCGCGCTGCGATCCTCGATGCCGAGCAATCCGAACCCCCGGCGGCGCGCGCCGCGGAGAGCGAATCCGGCTCCCTCATCGGCGATGGTCAGCCGCAGGCGAGCGCCCGACCGCTCCAGACGCAATGACGCCTCGCGCGCCCGGGCATGCTTGCCGATGTTCGTCAGCGCCGCGCCGGCGTGGGATGCGGTCTGTGCAAAACCGCACAAGGCATCCGGGCGGGGTTGGCTACGATGGGCGGTGGCCGTCGCCGGAGCGTGTGGCCAGGAACTGTTGATCGACCACCTCCGCGCACGAAAGTCCCGAAAGAATTGGATTGAGCAGTCACAGATCACCCGGCTCAGCCTGGGACGCATCGATCGTCTGGATATCGCTCGCGATCATGTTGATGGCGCTCGTGGTCCTCCTCGGATGGCATGCGCATATTCGCCTCGCCGTACAGATCTTTCACGGCTTGGTCCCGATGCAGTACAACACGGCGTTGTGCTTCCTGGCGCTCGGCACAGCGGGTCTGGGGCTCCCGACGGGAAGGCGGCCGGTCCAGGCGGCGAGCGGCGCCTTCATCCTGATCATGGGGGCAGCGGTGCTCCTGGAATACGGAACCGGCAATTCGCTCGGCATCGACACGCTGCTCTTCTATCCGTGGATACAGACGCTCTCGGCCGATCCCGGCCGGATGGCGCTGACGACCGCACTGAGCTTTTTTGTGAGTGGCGCCGCGCTCGTCGTTCTCGCGGTGCGTCCGAACGCCCAGAACCTCTTCGGCGTCGCCAATTTGATTCCGCTCAGCCTGGCGCTCAGCTCGCTCATCGGCTATGCGTTCCAGATTACCTACGTCCTTCCCTTCGAGCTGGGCGCGCAGATGGCCCTGCACACGTCGCTGGCCTTCCTCGCGTACGGCGTCGCGGCGCTCGGCTATGCCTGGACGCATGCGGCACGAGGAGCCGACGGCTTGCCTCGCTGGAGCGCGCTGATCGGTGTCGCCCTCCTGCCGGTGCTGTTCATCGCCGCGAGTGCGTCGTTTCGCACACAGTCGGCGAGTACGGCCGCGACCGCGGCAGCCCTTTCCGTCGCGGGAGTGGCGCTAACGACGCTCGCGGTTGTCCGGCTGGCTACGGCGAAGGTTGCCTACAAGGGGATCCTGATCATCGCCGCCCCGTTGATCCTGCTCCTGATGTTCGTCGGGCTGGTCACGCGAGTGAAGATCGAGAGCGAGTCGGCCCAGGTCATGGCGCGCCACTCGACCGAGGTGATGACCGTCGCCCACGACCTGCTGACACATATGGTCGAAACCGACAGCGCCTTCCGGGGCTACCTCATCACCGGTGATGACGGCTTCGCGGCGGCGTATCAGAAGTCCCTGCCGCTCGTGACGGCGGACAGCGCGCAACTGCGAACCCTCGTCAGTGACAACCCTCCGCAGCAGGCGCACGCCGGCACCATCGAGCGGCTCACCGTAGAACGCGCGCGGAGCTTCGCCAGGTTGAATCGCTCGTTGGCGGCGGCGCACAGGCCACCCGCCCTGGGCGCCGACGAGGATCAATCCGGCCCGGACGTGATGAACCGTATTCGAGCCGAGGTGACCGCCCTCTCCGGCGAGGAGATTCGGCTGAACGCCGAGCGGCAGCAGGCCCTCGACGGCTCCTGGCAGCGACTGAGCTGGCTGCTGGTGGCTGGGACATCGGCCGCGATCCTGCTCGCGAGCATGCTCACGCTGCTGTTCAGCGGCAGCATCAGCGCGCGCCTGCAGCGGCTCCGGGACAATGCGAACAATCTCGCGGCCCGCAAGGCCCTGGCGCCGCCGCTTACCGGAGATGACGAGATCGCGCAGCTGGACCGGGTGTTTCACGACATGGCCGACTCACTCGCGGAGGTCAGCGGCCATCTCGAGCAGGCGCGCGACAACGCCTGGGCCTCGGTGCGGTTGAAGTCGGAGTTCCTGGCCAACATGAGCCACGAGATTCGCACGCCCATGAACGGCGTGATCGGCATGACCGACCTGCTGCTCGGCACCGAGCTGGCGGCGCCGCAGCGGGAGTACGCCGAGACGATCCAGTTGAGCGCTGAAACGCTGATGCGGATCATCGACGACATCCTCGACTTTTCCAAGATCGAGTCAGGCCTGCTGACCTTCGAGACGATCGATTTCGACGTCCGCGGCGCCGTCGAAGCCACCGTCGATCTCCTTGCCGCCAGAGCGCAGGCGAAAGGGCTCGAGCTCGCCTCGCTCGTGCATCGGGACGTGCCGACGGCGTTGCGGGGCGATCCCGGCCGCCTGCGACAGGTGCTGACCAATCTCACCGGCAACGCGGTCAAATTCACCGATCGCGGCGAGGTCGTCGTCAGCGTCAAGAAAGTCAGCGAGACCGCGACGCACGCCACGCTGCGGTTCGAGGTCGAGGATACCGGGATCGGCATCGCTCCAGAAGCCCAGGGCAGATTGTTCCAGCCCTTCATTCAGGCCGAACACTCGACGACGCGCAAGTTCGGCGGGACGGGCTTGGGACTGGCGATTTCCAAGCAACTGGTTGAGCTGATGCAAGGCGAGATTGGCATCGAGAGCACGCCCGGCCAGGGATCGACGTTCTGGTTCACCACGCAGCTCGAGAAGCAGGTCCTCGCTGCGCCGGCGCCGTCCGCAGGCGCCGGCAGTCTTGCCGGGGTCCGCGTCCTGATCGTCGACGACAATGCCGCGAACCGCCGCATTCTGAGTCATGAGACGAGCTCGTGGGGCATGCTGGTCACCGAGGCCGAGTCCGGCAAGCGAGCTCTCGAGCAGCTGCGTGCAGCGGCCGGAGCCACGCGGCCATACCAGGTCGCGCTTCTCGACCTGACCATGCCGGGCATGGACGGGTTTCAGCTGGCCAGGGCGATCAAGCAGGACCCGGCGATCGTCTCGACATCGCTGGTGCTCCTTCCGTCGTTCGGCAGGCGCGGCGATGGCGAGCAGGCACGCCAGGCGGGGATCGCGGCCTATCTGCAGAAGCCGGTCCGCCAGCAGCAGCTCCATGACTGCCTCACCGCAGTGATGGCGCAAACCGGGAGCGCGGCCAAGCCGCCGGTGCGGCTTGTCACGCGCCACTCGATGCGCGAGTCCGGAATGCGACAGATGCCCGCGCCGGTGTCGAGCGTCAGCATTGTCGTGGCGGAAGACGGTGTCGTGAACCAGAAGGTCGCGGTCGGTCAACTTCGCAGCCTCGGCTACGACGCGCGGACCGTGTCCAATGGACGAGAACTGCTCGAGGCGCTCGAGATCGCGAGGGCGGACATCATCCTGATGGACTGCCAGATGCCCGAGATGGACGGCTTTGCCGCGACCGCGGAAATCCGGCGGCGCGAGGGCGCCGACCGGCACACCACGATCATTGCCCTGACCGCCGGCGCTCTCGACGACGATCACGCGCGCTGCGTTGCGGCCGGCATGGACGACTACTTGAGCAAGCCGGTCAGGTCCGAGGTCCTGCGGCTGAAGCTCGCTCAGTGGATCAAGCCGGTCAGCCAGACCTGAGAGCGCCCGCGTGCCAGTTCTGATCCGGACCCCGGACACCGGATCCCGGATCCCGGACCCCGGATCCCGGGCCCCGGGCCCCGGGCCCCGGGTCCCTGATCCTAGGCCCCCGATGCTATCCTCCACCCATGAGTGACACCTCCCCCACGTCGAACGCCCAGAGGCCGCAGGCCGGCACGATCGCCTGGCGCGACCTCACCGTCCCGGACGCCGAAGCGGTGCGCGACTTCTACTCACGGGTGGTGGGATGGCAGGCTGCGCCGGTGGAGGTCCAGGATTACAGCGATTTCATCATGATGCCGCCGGGATCCGCGGATCCGGCGGCCGGGATCTGCCACGCGCGCGGCGTCAACGCGGACATACCGGCGCAGTGGCTCCTCTACATCGTGGTGGACGACCTGGATCGGAGCGCCGCATCGTGCGTGGAGCTCGGCGGGGCGCTCGTGGCAGGGCCGCGGCCGCTCTCGGGCGGCCGATTCTGCGTGATCCGCGATCCC
>JBDTSX010000213.1:0-7827 GCA_039930925.1 Acidobacteriota bacterium
GACCTACGTATGGAAGCCGGGCAAGCCTGGTCTCTACAACATCGGGGTGAAGGTCCCGGACGCCTCGGTGCCGCAGCGCCGCCTCGATAGCGGGTTTTACATCAGGCAGGTCAGCATCGACGAGGTGTAGCCGGGGGCTTAGAAACGCGAGCCGCGGATCCAGGTATCCGACCGCGCCCAGCTGCGCTCGAACTCCTCGTTCGCCTCGCGCGCCGGCTTCTTCTGTGCGCTCAGCGCTTGCGCCACGCCGAGCAGGGACCAGCCGTTGTGCGGGTGCTTCTGTAGATCGGCGCGATAGACCGCCTCTGCGTCAGCGGGACGGCCCGTCTCGAGGAGCGCCGCTCCGAGCCAGTGGCGCGCGCTGAACGGCAGCGGCTCCGGCTCGTCCCAGACGAGCGCGTCCTCGATCGAGACGGCTCGCTCGAAGGCGGCCAGGGCGGCCGGCCGCTGGGCGCCGCCGCCGCTCAACGCGATCTCGCCTTCCAGAATGCCAGCCAGGATGCCGAAAACCTGCTTCGCCGTATTGGCACCGAACGCCGCCGTCGACGTGTCGGCGGCGGCCGCCACCTGTGCGAGGTGGATCCTGGCGCCGTCACCGTCGCCCGCCCGGAGCTTGGCGTAGCCCTGCGCAAAATCCCAGATCGGGCCCGACAACCCCCCCGGCGTGCGGGTTGTCATGTCCTCGAGGATGTCGTCGAACCGCCCGAACCTGACGAGCGCGAGGAGCAGGTAAATCGGATTCTTGGTGACTCTCGAATAGTCCCGCCCGGCTTGCACCGCAATCGCACCCTGACCATCCATCGACGCGGCGAACACCAGCATGTGCAGGTCGTGCCACGGGTAGATCGCGATGCCCTCGCCGCTCAGTGACTTGAGGTCCGAGTGCCAGGCATCGAGACTGGACCGCACGGCGTCGCCCCATCGCCCGATTTGCGTCCAGGTGTGGGACGGCATGTGGTTGATGTGGCTGGCGCCGGGGATCGATTTCCCGAGGAACTCAGCGCACCTGGCGGCGCGCCCCGGCTCGCTCGTCGCCTCGGTGAGGTGGACGTAGATGTGACACGCGCCGACGTGACGGATGTCCTTCGCCAGGACCTGCTCCAGCACGCCGGCGATCCGCTGGACGTTCGGATTCGCGATGTCCCGGGCGCCGGCGCGGGGCTCGAGCAGGAACAAGGCCTCCGCGTAGAGCACGGCCGCGTCGAGATCGGCCGGATCGGCGTCGGTGACCTTCTTCATCGCGGCGGCGTAGGCGCGGTCCTGATCCGGCCGCCTGGCCGGGTCGAAGTGCTCGACGTAGCGAACCGCCATCGCGTCGATGAGCGCGCGCTCGACCGGCGTGGCGTGCGCGGGGGCCAGTGCGATCGCTTTCTGGATCGCGGCGTAGGCGAACGGCGCCTCGGCCGGCCCCATCACGAAGTTCAGGTCCGATCCCCACGCCCATGCTTCGCCCCAGTAGCAAATCGCGCACTGCGGATCACGGATTTCGGCTTCCCGGAAGGAACGCACCGACTCCGCCCTGGCGAAGGCGTAAGTCAACTGGAAGCCCTGGTTGAAGAACGCCTGCGCTTCGCTGTTCTTCGAGGAGATGGGCCGCTTGAATGGGCCCAGGGCGGTCGTGTACAAGCCGATCGGACGGGTGAATGTCTCCGGAGGCGCGGCGTGGTCGGGATGCGGCTCCGCCGACGCGGCGCTTGGCGCAGGGGGGCTCTGCACCGGGCGGCTCGGCGCCGGACGACTCTGGGCCGGACCGCTCGCTGTCTCGACGCTCGCCCACGCGAGACCGATGACCGCCGCAATCACCACCAGAAACACGCGCCCCTGTCGATGTGTAGACACAATCGACGATACCGTAAATCGGCGCGCGCTGCGCGCGGGGGGCGTTCGTGAACCCTTCCTCCAGTGTAGAATCCCGAACAAATGAACTTCCAGTCGTCTGCGGCGCAGCGCCGGGCGCGCCGGCGGCGGCGCCGGGACGCAGCGCGCCGGTCACGCCAGAGATGATCGCGGCATTCAAGTAGAAGCTGACCACGCACGGGCTGAAGTCGAACATCGCCAGCCTGGCGACGGCCGCGAAGGGCGCCGCGCCGCACGGCATTGCTCGCCGCGCCGATCCGGCGTATACACTTGCCACTACCAGCCTGGTCGAGTCGTCGATGCTGTGCTCGACGACCGCGCCCCACGAGTGAAATGGGAGAGCGAAGCGCAGTGAGGTCTTCTTGCGGGGGTGTGTATGAAGAGTCCGGTCGCGGTGCTCGTGTCAACTGTCCTGAGCGCCGTGCTGCTCTCCGCCCAAGGCCAGCCGGCCAGGCCGCTCGAGATCTACGTCATCGACACCGAGGGCGGCAAGTCCACGCTCTACGTCGCCCCGACCGGCCAGACGGTGCTGGTGGACAGCGGCAACCCGGGTGGCAGGGATACCGATCGGATCCTGGCGGCGATGACGGATGCGGGCGTGACGAAGATCGACTACCTGGTGTCCACGCACTATCACGTCGATCACGTCGGCGGCCTGCAAGAGCTCGCCGGGCGCGTCCCGATCGGCACCTTCGTCGATCACGGAGCGACGGTCGAGGGTCCGGTCACCACGCTGCGCGAGCAGGTGCCCGGGTTTCAGCTGGCGTATGCCGCGCTCCACGCCAAGGCCAAGCACCTGGTGGTGAAGCCGGGCGATCGGCTGCCGGTCACCGGTCTCGACTGGCGGGTCGTGGCATCCGCAGGAGAGGTGCTGAAGACGCCGCTCGCGGGAGCCGGCACGCCGAATCCCGCCTGCGCCGGGTTCACCAACGCGGTGGACATCCCCACCTGGCGCGATCCGGAAGATGATCAGTCGGTCGGCAGCGTGATCACGCTCGGGCAGTTCCGGATGATCGACCTGGCCGATCTGCTCTGGGACAAGGCGGTCGCGATGATGTGCCCGCACAACCCGATCGGCGCGGTCGATCTCTTCCTCGTGACCGGCCACGGCGCCGACGCGTGCAGCGCCGACCCGCTGGTGCACACCCTCCATCCACGGGTGGCGGTCATGTACAACGGCACGCGCAAAGGGGGCGGGCTGACGGCGTTCCAAGGCGTCTGGCGATCACCCGGCCTCGAGGATCTGTGGCAGCTGCACTGGTCGTACAACGGCGGGCTCGAGCTGAACACCGCCGGCCTGTTCATCGCCAACGTGGACGATGCGGAGGCGGTGGCGGGCATTCTGACAGCGCCGCCTCGCGGCGGCGGGCCCGGAGCCGCGGCGACGGCGCCGCCGGGTCGTGGCCGGGCGCCCGTCGCAGCGCACACGCCGGCCTACTGGATCAAGATCTCCGCGCGGCCGGACGGCAGCTTCATCGTGACGAACAGCCGCAACGGATTCAGCAAGACCTACGCGAGGGCCGGATCAGCCGCTACTCGGGCAAAGTGAAACTGAAGAGCACGTTGCCCGCGGTCAGCGCGACATACTGGCGGCCGTCGATCGCATAGCTGATCGGCGCCGCCGCGTGGTTGCCGCCGGTCTGGTAGTGCCAGAGCGCCTTCCCCGTCCTGGCATCGAGCGCGATGATGTTGCCATCGCGGGACGAGGCGAAGAGCACGCCGCCGGCGGTCGCCAGCACGCCGTTCGACAGCGATCCCTGGAACAGTGTGAAGTCCCACACGGTCTTCCCCGTTTCAGGATCGATCGCCTTGATGCCGGCGCTCGGCGGCGGATCGTTCGGGCCGCGCGGCGGAGCGCCGCCGCGTCCGGCGGCCCGGCCCAGCCACTCGCGGCCTTTCTCCGGCACCTGCGGCGCACTGACGTATTGGGCGCCCCCTTCTGAATATTCCAAATAGAAGAGACCGGTGATTGGGCTGTAGGAGGGCGACTGGAAGTTCGTGCCGCCGCCACCCGTCGGGTAGACCAGGATGCTGCCCTCAGGGCTCGAGTTCGAGCCCGGACGCGGCATCGGCCGGCCCCTGGCGTCGAAGCCGTCGTTCCAGGTCTGATGGATGAACGGAGTGCCCGAGAGAAACGCGCCGGTCGTGCGATCGAGGACGTAGAAGTGGCCGTTGCGGTCCGCGTGCATGAGGAGCTTGCGTGACTGGCCGCGCCAGACCCGGT
The DNA here is from genome assembly GCA_039930925.1 of Acidobacteriota bacterium. Lineage (GTDB taxonomy): Bacteria > Acidobacteriota > Vicinamibacteria > Vicinamibacterales > 2-12-FULL-66-21 > JALZOC01. Next base: position 4,082 of record JBDTSX010000213.1, read on the forward strand.
CCACGAGCATCATGTCCTCGGTCGAGTCCCAGTCGTGTCCGTCGTTGGGCGTGAACTGGTAGTGCCATTTGCGCCGCCCGGTATCGGGATCGAGCGCGACCACCGAATCGGTGTAGAGGTTGTCGCCGTCGCCGCGTACCGAACGATCGGTCATCGCGGCCGGGTTGCCGATCGGCCAATACACGGTGTCGAGCTCCGGATCGTAGGTGCCGGTCAGCCAGGTGGCGCCGCCGCCGGTCTTCCAGCTGTCGCCTTTCCAGCTGTCGTTGCCCGGTTCTCCGGGAGCCGGAATCGTGTAGAAGCGCCAGAGCCGTTTGCCGGTCACATCGTAGGCATCGAGGAAGCCGCGCACCGCGTACTCTCCGCCGGCGTGGCCGACCAGGATCTTGTCCTTGACGATGAGCGGCGGGCTGGTGATGTTGAAGCCTTCCATCGTGTCGGCGACCTGCACCTCCCACAGCAGCAGCCCGGTGCGTGCGTCGAGACAGAGCAGCGCCGCGTCGTTCGTGCCGACGAACAGGCGGTGGCCGAGGATCGCGAGGCCGCGGTTGACGACGTCGGTTTCGCCGGGATTGCGCACTTTCTGCGGCCGCGTGAAGCGCCAGATCTGACGGCCCGTCCGCCCGTCAATCGCCGTGACCGTGCGCGGGCTGCCGCCGCTCGTGCCGTAGATCACGCCGTCCACGACCAGCGGCGTGCTCTCGCTGACGTTGTCGCCCGGCACCGGCGTCGACCAGGCAGCGCGCAGCTTCGACACGTTCGTCGTATCGATGCTCGTGAGCGACGAAAAGTGCGTGCCCTGGTAGTTGCCCCAGTACATCAACCAGTTGTGCGGCTCGGCCGCGCTGTTGAGCAGCCGCTCGAACGTGACCCCACCCGGGACCGGCGGGGCCAGCGCGGTCTTGCCCGGATCGCGTCCTTGCTGCGCGCTGAGATAGGCCACGAGGTTGGTGATCTCCCCTGCCGACAGACGCGCCGCATCATCGGTCGGATGCTGCGCTGTGGTATCGACGACGACTGACGCGAGCGTCGTCTTGTCGAGCAGCTGGAGCTGCCCTGACGCGTCGATCATCTGCAGCGAGAAGGTGTCTTCATTGCGCCGCACACCGCGCATGACGCGCCCGTCCGGCAGCGTGACGACCAGCGCCGTCACCGACGAGGCGCCGCGGCCGCCACGGCCGCCGGGCGGAGCGGCAGCACGCGGGTCGACGATCTTCTGCCGCAGCATCGCGGGTGCGAGCCGGCCGGCGTTCGACAGGTCCGGGCCGACCACGCCGCCGCGGCCGTTCACCTCGTGACAGGTCGCGCACGCCGCCTGGCCGAAAAAGATCGCTTCTCCGCCAGCGATGTCGCCGGCGGCTGGGAGCGCCGTTCCGCCGGCCGGCAGTAGTCTCTGGACGCTGCGGATGAAACTCACCAGCTGCCAGGTCTGCGTGTCGGTGAAGCCGCCAAACGGCGCCATCTGCGTGCCCGGCACACCGCTCCGAATCGTCCGGAACAGGTCGGCGTCGGTGTTCCCGTGGGGCAGCGTGGCGTTGGTCAGCGCCGGGCCGCGGTCGCTGCCGTGACCGCCCGGCCCATGGCACGACTGACAGGTCGAATTGAAGAGCGCCTGACCAGCGGTCACGGCCGCCTGGCTCGCGGCGAATGGATCGGCAGTGGGCGCCGCGACGGTCTGCGACCACGCCGACAGGACCGTCAACGCCATCGCAGACATCGTCCCCGCCAGGAACACAAATATCGCTCGTCGTCGCATCACGGTCTCCCGTCGCCGAAACGCAAAAGCGGGTCGGACGGCCTGAGCTTAGTGAAATGCCGGTGCCCCGGCAACCGCAAACGCCGCACCCGCGCGATCGCCACACCATCGATCGCTTGACAGCACCGGGCCGGTGCGACAGTCTTACGGCCATTCCAGGCTCCGTCTTCGTCGGATCGTGACAGACTCGAACGCACTGCTTATGAGATACGCCAGCGTCCTGTTCTGCCTCCTCGACGCGGTCCCGGCCTCGGCGCAGCCCGGCCCGAAGACCGAGATCACGAAGGGGCCGGACGGCAAAGCTCGCCGCCGCCGCCATCACCGATGACGACTCGACGATCAATCAGTTGCGGGTGGCGCTGCCGCGCCTGAACGAACCGGAGCTCGACGACCTTCTTCGTGTCCAGAAGTTCCAGGACTACCGCATCGATGCGGAGTACACGCTCGACGACGGCAGCCACCGCGGCATCTACTTCCGCGGGCGCTACGAGATGCAGGTCTTCGGCGACGGACAGCCGCCGGACAAGACCAGCCACATGTCAGTCTACGGGTGGGCGGCACCGCTCGTGAACGCCAGCAAGCCGGACAACGAGTGGCAGACCATGGAGAGAGTCATCGTCGGCAACAAGATCACCGTGACCCTCAACGGACAGACGGTTCACGACAATACGACGCTCGAGGCGATCACCACCAACGCCGTGGACTCGAATGAGCTGGAACCGGGTCCCATTCAATTGGTTGGCAATGACGGCAAGGTCTGGTACCGCAAAGTGACGATCACGCCGATCGTCGATACGCGGCGCCAGTGATCGATCGAGTCGCCCGGCTGGCGGCAGTCCGGCCACGGAGGTGAGTGGAATGAAGCCCTGGAGTGTCCTGACGTTGGTCGCCGCCTGCACGGTCGCGATCGCGGCGCAACCCCCACCGACCAAGCCACTCGAGATCTACGTCGTCGATCCGGAGGGCGGCAAGGAAGCGCTGTGGGTGACGCCAGCCGGCCAGGCGATCCTGATCGACACCGGCAGCCCGGGCGGGCGCGACACCGATCGGCTCATGGAGGCGATCGACGCCGCCGGGGTCAAGAAGATCGACATCATGATCTCGACGCACTACCACGTCGATCACGTGGGCGGACTGCAGGAGCTCGTGAAGCGGATCCCGATCGATCATTTCTACGATCACGGCGAGACGATCGAGGACGGGCTGAGCGGGCATCAGAAAGAGCAGGTCCCGGGCTTTCAGGCGTGGTACTTCCCGATGGTGGCCACAGTCCGGCGCACCGTGCTGAAGCCGGGCGATCGCATTCCGGTCACCGGCCTCGACTGGCGCATCGTGACCGCGGCCGGCCAGGTGCTGAAGACGCCGCTCCCAGGCGCGGGCAAGCCGAACCCGCTCTGCGCCGGCACCGAGCGGCGCACGGTGACGCTCGACCCCGAGGACGGACAGTCGGTCGGCAGCGTGATCACCTACGGCAAGTTCCGGGCGCTGGACTTTGGCGACATGACCTGGGACATCGAGCACGACCTGATGTGCCCGAACAATCCGCTGGGTACGGTTGACCTGTACTTCGTGTCGGACCACGGCATCAACGACAACAGTACGCCGGAGTTCGTGCACGCGATCCGGCCGCGCGTGGCGATCATGCAGAACAGCGCGCGGAAGGGCAACGCGGTTGACGTCCTGAAGGTGCTGCGCACGTCACCGGGGCTCGAGGATATCTGGCAGCTGCATTGGGGCAACGCCGCCGCGACGGAATGGAACAGCGCCGGCGTCTACATCGCGAACGGCGTCGATCCCGCGGAGGTCGCCGCGGCGATGACGCCGCCCGCGCGGGCGGCGCGTGGCGGCCGGGGAACTCCGCCGCACGCACCCGCCTATTGGATCAAGATTTCCGTTCAGCTCGACGGAACGTTTACCGTCCTGAACAGCCGGACCAACTTCAGCAAGACCTACGCGCCCGTGAAGCCCTGAGCCCTACCGGGTCGGCTTC
>JBDTSX010000214.1:0-7826 GCA_039930925.1 Acidobacteriota bacterium
GACGTCGTGTTGGTTGACAGCGTGAGCGGATCCCGGCGCCAGATTACCCGCACCACCGGCGCCGAATCGAATCCGCGCTGGGCCCGCAACGACACGCACGTGACCTACGTCCGCGATGGCAACCTGTTCATCGTCCCGGTCGATGGCGCCGGCGGCGGGGTGATCACGCAGCTCACCGATGTCGGGCCCAAGAAGCCCGAGCCGAAGCTGACCGAGAGCCAGAAGTTCCTGCGTGACGAAGAAGAGAAGCTGATCGACTACCTCCGCGAGCAGAAAGCGCAGAAAAAACGGCAGGAGGACAAGGCCAAGAAGAACAAGCTGCCGGTCTTTGAGCTGCAGGACCGGCAGAGTGCCGTGGACCTGATGCTCTCGCCGGACGACGCGCACGTGTTCATCCTGGTCGCCGAGCGCGCCGCCGGCGCGAGAAGCGCCAATGTGCCGAACTACGTTACCGAGACGGGGTATATCGAGGACATCACCGGACGCTCGAACGTCGGCGACACGCAGGATCGACGGCTGCTGGCGATCCTCGACCTGAAGACCGCCAGAACCTCGTGGGCCGACGGCAGCTTCGCGCCCCCGGTGCCGGACACCGAGCCGACCGCCGGTAACGCCGGGAAGAAGTCGGGCCGCGAGATTCGCTGGAGCATGCCCGCGGTCTCGGACGATGGCAAGTTCCTTGTGGCCAGCGCGCGCTCCGCGGACAACAAGGACCGCTGGTTCGTCTCGCTCGACGCGGAGTCCGGCAAGGCGACGATCATCGACACGCTGCACGACGACGCCTGGATTCGCGAGGCGGCGACGGGCGCCGGAGGGGTCCAGTTCCTGGGCGACAACCGGCACGTGTGGTTCCTGTCGGAGCGCGATGGCTGGATGCACCTGTACACGCTCGACGTCTCGTCGGAGGGCGCCAGGGCGAAGCAGCTGACCTCGGGACGGTGGGAGGTCGCGGCGGCGGCGCTTGCGCGGAACGGCCGGACGTTCTATGTGACGACCAACGAGGTGCATCCAGGCGAGCGCCACCTCTACTCGGTGCCGATCGATGGCGGTGCGCGGACGAGGATCACGTCGATGACGGGATCGAATGAAGCGGAGGTCGCGCCGGACGACTCGACGCTCGGGATCGTGTACTCGTACAGCAATCAGCCGCCCGAAGTGTTCGTGGCACCGAACCGGCCCGGCGCGGCCGCCACGCAAATCACCACCACGCCGACGGCGGAATGGCGATCGTTCGGCTGGATCGATCCAAAAGTGATCACGTTCAAGGCGCGGGACGGGGTCGAGGTGTACGCGCGGCTCTTTACGCCGCAGATGATCGGCGCCGAGCGCGATCCTTCGCGTCCCGGCGTGGTGTTCGTTCACGGCGCGGGATACCTCCAGAACGCGCACCGGTACTGGGCGACGAGTTATTCTCGCGAGTACATGTTTCACAACCTGCTCGCCTCGCGCGGCTACGTGGTCCTTGACGTGGACTACCGCGCGAGCTCCGGCTACGGCCGCGACTGGCGCACGGCGATCTACCGCCACATGGGCGGCAAGGATCTCGACGACGTGGTGGACGGCGCGAAGTATCTTGTGGACCACGAGCAGGTCGACTCGAAGCGGATTGGCGTCTATGGCGGCAGCTACGGCGGGTTCATCACGCTGATGGCGATGTTCACGACGCCGGACGTCTTTGCGGCCGGCGCGGCGCTGCGGCCGGTGACGGACTGGGCCCACTACAACCACGGGTACACGTCCAACATCCTCAACTCCCCGCAGAAGGATGTCGAGGCGTACCGGCAGAGCTCCCCGATCTATTTCGCCGACGGGCTGAAAGGCGCGCTGCTCATCTGCCACGGCATGGTCGATACCAATGTGTTCTTTCAGGACTCAATCCGGCTGGTGCAGCGCCTGATCGAACTGCGGAAGGAGAACTGGCAGGTCGCGCCCTATCCGGTCGAGAACCACGCGTTCACCGAAGCGGCGAGCTGGGCCGACGAGTACAAGCGGATCCTGAAGCTGTTCGAGGACAACCTGCGCCTGAAACGGGAGCCGGCTGGCCGCGGCGCGGGGTCGGGGTCGTAGACGGTCGGGACTCGGGACTCGGGGCTCGGGACCCGGCTCGGGGCTCGGGACTCGGGACTCGGGACTCGGGACTCGGGACTCGGACCCCGGACCCCGGATCCCGGATCCCGGGCCCCGGGCCTGCGCGCCCTACTCCGCGCGGATCGCCCTGACCGGATCGATGCGCAGTGCGCGCAGCGTCGGCATCAGGCAACCAGCCAGCGTCATCACCACCGAGAGCGCTGCGGTGGCCGCGAACGCGGTGGTGTCGTTCGGCTTCACACCAACCAGCAGCGCGCCCATCGACCTTGCCACCAGGTACGCCAGCCCGATCCCGGGAATCACTCCGGCGGCTGCCAGCAGCACACCCTGGCGCAGCACCATCGCCAGGATATCGCGCCGCTGGGCGCCGAGCGCCACACGCACGCCGATCTCCGACGTCCGCTGCGACACCGCGAACGACAGTACGCCGTGGATGCCGATCGCCGCGAGCAGGAACGCGATCGCCGCAAAGGCGCCCACCACCCGCATTTGCACCGCGCGCGAGGCGGTTTCCATCTCGACGATGCCGGTGAGCGCACGGACGTCGGAAATCGGCTGATTGGGATCGGCCCGGCGGATGATCGCGCGGAGGGACGGCAGCAGCTGACCCGCCGGAGCCGACGAGCGCACGACGAGATCCTTTGGTGCGTACGGCGTGAGCCACCCGTCGGGCACCTGCGTCGATGGCAGGTAGACCTGCGGTTCGCTGTCGCTCTCGAGTCCGCGAACGCGGATATCGCCGACCACACCGACGATGACCCGTCGGGCGAATGCGATGGTGAAGCGTTTGCCGATCAGGTTCTGACCGGTCCCGTAACGCTTACTGAACGACTCGCTGACAACGGCGACGGCTTCTCCACCGGTCTTGTCGGACTCACTCACGTCCCGTCCCGCGTGCACGGGAATACCGAGCGAGGCGAAGAAGCCGGGCGTCACGAACCGCAGGCCCACCTTCTGCGGATTCCCTTTCTTTTCGGCCACCCCGTCCAGCGTGACTGCCCAGATGCCGCCGCGCATCACCATCGGCAGACCGCTGATGTAGGCCGCGTTCGACACCCCGGGCAGCGCCCGGACATCGGCAAGCACCGCCCTGTAGAATGCCTGCCGCCGCGCCGTGGCGTCGTATTTGGGCAGCGGCAGCGCGGTGCGGAGCGTGATCACCCCTTCGGCCTTGAAGCCGGGATCCCGCGCCTGCACCGTCCATAGGGCGCGCATCAGCAGTGCCGAGGCCACGAGCAGCACCACCGACGCGATCACTTCGCCGACGACCAGCGCGGAGCGCAGCCGTTCCTTTCGTCCGCCTCCGGCCCGCGCACCTTCGCGCAGGCCGCCGCGGCTCGCGTCGCCTCCGAGGCGCAATACCGGAACCAACCCGAACGCGAGGCCGGTCGCGACCGTCAGCAGTCCGGCGAATACGAGCACCCGCAGGTCCACCGAGGGGCCGTGCGCGACCGGCAGCGTCTGCGGCACGAGCGTGGCGAGCAGCGGGACGACCGTGACCGCCAGCAGGATGCCGCAGGCGCCGCCGAGGAGCGAGACGGTGAGGCTCTCGGTGGCCAGCTGACGGACCAGGCGCTCCCGGCCGGCCCCGATCGCGGCGCGGACGGCTAACTCGCGGCGGCGGCCGAGCGCCCGCGCCAGCAGCAGGTTGGCCAGGTTCGCGCAGGCGATGAGGAGCACGCACAGCGCGGCGCCGGTGAGTGTCAGGAGGAGCAGCCGCGACTGCCGCGACACCTCGTCGCCGAGCGCGATCAGGGTCGCGCCGATGTTCTCGTTGTCGTTCGGATGCTGCTGCGCGAGCTGCGCGGCAACCAGGGTCATCTCCTCCTGCGCGGCGCTCAGCGTGACGCCGGGTTTCAGGCGTCCAAGCCCGTAGAGATACGTGTTGGACCGATCCAGATAATCGTCGGCGCTGAAGCGCAGCGGCCGCCAGAACTCCACCGTGCGGGTCGGAAATTGGAAGTCCGGCGCCATCACGCCGATCACCACGAACGGCTCGTCGTCGAGCAGCACGCGCCGGCCGAGAATGCTGTCGCTCCCGCCGAATCCATGTTTCCAGAACCGATCGCTCAGGAGGAGAGTGCCCGGCGCCCCTTCCCGCTCGTCGGCGGCGGTGAAGAGTCGTCCGAGCGCGGGCTGCACGCCGAGCGTCGGCAGCAGGTCGGAGGTGACGTCGGCGCCCTGAAGCCGCTGTGGCTCGTCCGGCCCGACCAGATTCAACGAGGTCAGGGTGTAGGCACCCAGTCGATCGAACGACTGGGTCGCTGCCTTCCAGTCGCGATAGTTGGCCGGCGAGAGCTCCGTGCGCGAGTAGCCGCGCTCGCTCTCCCAGAGCTTGACGAGGCGGTCCGCCTGCGGGAACGGCAGCGGCCGCAGCAGCACGAAGTCGGTGATCGAAAATGCGGCGGTGTTCGCCCCCACGCCGAGCGCGACCACCGCGACCGCGGTGAGCGTGAAGCCGCGCGCCCGGAACAGGGTGCGCGCGGTGTAGCGCAGGTCCTGCCGGAGAATGTCCCCATGCACCAGGACGGCGTTGCCAAGCACTTCGCGGATGGCGCCCCCCCAGAGCATGACGCGGTCGAGCGGCCCCCGGGCGCCGCGCCGGTCGCGAGCGAAGATCGCGCACATCTCTTCACCGTATTCCCGCCGGAACGACGCGGGGTAGAGATGCAGCAGGGCGCGGTAGGCGCGCATCACGATCGCTCCGGCGCCAGGCCGCGCGCGCGCGCCATCTTGACGAGCTGCGACAGCCGCCGCGCCTCGGCGCGCGCGACCGCGGTCCCGAACGGCGTGATCCGATAATAGCGGCGGCGCTCGTCGTCGAACTCCGGCGCCGGGCGTTCGCGAGTCTCGACGAGCAGTCCCTGCTCCTGCATGCGCTGAATCGAGCGGTAGAGCGTGCCCGCGCTCAACTTCAGCTCACCGCCGGTGCGCGCGGCAATGTCCTGGATGATCGCGTAACCGTGGCGGTCCTCGTCCGCCACCGCGACCAGGATGTGAAAGGTCGCCGGCGGCAGCGGGATCATCGAGTCCGGTGTGTGAGGCACGGCCGCACCATATAGCCACAGTGGCTATATTGTCAATCGCGTGCGGATGCCGGGCCCGGGATCCGGGACCCGGGGGCCGGACGGTCCAAAACCACATGGTTCGCGCTCGATCCGGCCGTCAGGAGTGTGCTTGAAACGGGGCTCGAACGACTGTGCCGACCCGGGTGTAGACTTCAGACGGGGGGCGCGTGATGGAAAAAGTGATTCCCGTCCTGGCGATGGTCGGTGTTCTTGCCGCCTGGCAATTCTTTTTCTACAAGCAATCCGACGGTCGCATTTTCAGCCCGCTGTGGATGGCGTTTGGCACCACCACCGCCTCGCTCGTGTTCATCGTCGGCGGGATGATCGGCTACAACCTCGATCGTCACGACCGGTTCGTGGCCGGCACGGCGTGGGCGGGGAAGCCGATCGCCTGGGAAATCTGGTCCGGTGTTGCGTTCGCCATCGTGGCAACGTACCTCTGGCGACGCGGCCTTCGTTCGCTCCGTACCGTGTAGCACACCACCACCGTCTTGGTCCGGCTGAAGCCGGACCCCACACTGACACCTTGGTTCGGCTGACGCCGGACCCCACCCTGACCGCCCTGGTCCGGTGAAACCGGACTCTACAGACGGTGGAGACCGGCTGAGTCAACAGACCGAGCTCTTTTCAGCACCGCGTGCGCTGCCGGGGTTTTTTCGGCGCGCTGCGCCCTGCGATACACTGGCCCCCAGCCATGCAGCAGTCAGACGTTCTGGACATGTACCGCAAGTCAGGTGCGCTCATCGAGGGGCACTTCCGGCTATCGTCGGGCCTGCACAGCGAGCGCTACCTGCAGAGCGCGCTGGTGCTGCAGTTCCCGGAGTTCGCGGCGGCGCTCGGGGACGCGCTGGCGGATCGCACCCGCCATCTGCAGCCGACGGTCATCCTTGCCCCGGCGCTCGGCGGCATCGTCATCGGACAGGAGACCGGGCGGGCGCTCGGCACGCGCGCGATTTTCGCGGAGCGCCAGGACGGCGCCCTCGCGCTGCGCCGCGGGTTTTCGCTGTCCGCCGCCGATCGCGTGCTGGTCGTCGAGGACGTCGTCACCACGGGCGGTTCCACCCGTGAGACGATCGACGTGGCGCAGGCGGCGGGAGCGCAGGTGCTCGGCGCGGCGGCAATCATCGATCGAGGCACCGACCCCTCACGCCTGAGCCTGCCGCTGTACGTGCTCGCGCAGCTGGACGTTCCGGCGTATCAACCGGACGCCTGTCCGATGTGCGCGCGTGGCGCCCCGGTGACCAAGCCGGGATCGCGCGCGAGCTGATGCGCAATTTCAAGCTGACGCTGCAGTACGACGGCACCGCGTACGTCGGCTGGCAGCGTCAGGCCAACGGCCCCTCGGTCCAGGCGCTGCTTGAAGACACGCTCGAGCGGATCGAGGGGGGCCGCGTCGTGGTGCACGGAGCGGGGCGCACGGATGCCGGCGTCCACGCGCTAGCGCAGGTGGCGACGGTCGCGCTCGGCGCCGCGATCGAGCCGGCCAGGCTGACCCGCGCGCTGAACGCCGTCCTCCCTCACGACGTGCGGGTGCTCGGCGTCGAGGAGGTCCTGCCGCACTTTCACGCGCGCTTCAGCGCGATCGGCAAGATCTACGAATACCGCATCGTCAACGCCCCGCTCGTCTCGCCGTTCCTCCATCGATACGTCTGGCATATCGCACCCCCGCTCGATCTCGAGGCGATGCGCGAGGCCGGGAAGGGGCTGGTCGGCACGCACGACTTTGCGGCGTTCCAGGGCACCCGGTCGCACTCGACTTCGACCGTCCGCACGGTTCAGGCGATTGCGTGGGACGATGGCGGCGGGTACGATCTGCCGCTGGTCATGCGGATCGAGGGAGATGGCTTCCTGCGTCACATGGTCCGCAACATCGTCGGGACGCTGGTCGAGGCGGGGGCCGGCCGCGCGCTGCCGTCCTCGGTCGCAGCGATCCTCGGCTCAGGGGACCGCACGCAGGCGGGCCCGACCGCTCCGGCGTGGGGCCTGTTTCTGGTCCGCGTTCTCTACTGACCCCTTGTTCCAGGCCGGTGAGAGCCGGTATCATCAGGGTTTGCTTCGGCACATGTCGCTTCAGGACATCCTCTCCGTCGTGCCGGCTGGTTCGCCCGAAGAGGCGCTCGCGCGACAGGTGAATTTCGCCGGGTTGCCGGCGCATATTGCCGTCATCATGGACGGCAACGGGCGGTGGGCGGCGCAGCGCCATCTGCCCCGCGTGGAAGGGCATCGCGCCGGCATCGAATCGGTGCGCGAGGTGGTCGAGGGGTCGGCGCGGCTCGGCATCGGCGTGCTGACGCTCTACGCCTTCTCGGTCGAGAACTGGAAGCGCCCGATCACCGAAGTGTCGACGCTGATGACGCTCCTCAAGCGCTACCTCCGGCTCGAGCTGAATACGCTGCTCCGCAACGACATCCGGTTCAAAGTCATCGGCCGCGCCGACGAGCTCGCGCCGGACGTCCGCGGCGAGCTGCAGATGGCCGAGGACAAGACCGCGCAGAACCGCGGTATGCAGTTCAACATCGCGCTGAACTACGGCGGGCGGGCGGAGATCGTGGAGGCCGCGCGCCGCGCGATGTCGTCCGGCATCAACCCCGCCGACCTCGACGAGCAGCGCTTCAGCGATTTTCTCTACACCGCGGGGCAGCCCGATCCCGATCTGCTGATCCGGACCAG
>JBDTSX010000215.1:0-7824 GCA_039930925.1 Acidobacteriota bacterium
CGGATCGACGTTCGGCACCTGAATCTCCTGGTCCGCGGCAAGCGTGACGCCGGGGTTCAGTTCCTGGAGCAGGGCCGGGGTCGCGTGGAAGCGCTCGGACAACGCTTCGAGCAGCGACGAATACCCGAGTGCCGGCAGCTTTGACTTTTCCATCATGTCGGTCGGGATTTCCGCGAACGGCCCGGCGGCGTCCTCGGCGGTGATCCGATAGCGCGTGATCGGATCACCTGCGGGAACGGCACCGCCCGGATTCTGTGCCTGAAAAACCGCGAGCGCCTTGCTCGTGTTCGCGCCCGCGCGTCCGTCGATGATGCCGGGGGAGAAGCCGGCGCGATCGAGCATCACCTGTTGTTGAAGCGCCTCCGCATTCTTCCGAAGAATTTCGGCTTGGTTCTGCGCGGCCGCCTTCGACGGCACGGCGGGCTTGGCGCGCTTCGGCGCGGTCCTGGCGGCCGGCTTCTGCGCGGCCGCGGGCTTCTGCGCGGCCGCCGCCACGTCGGGCGCGTGCGCGAGGATCACAACCGTCAGGACACTGAGGAGATACATGCAGTTCATCCGTTCAGGACGCCCTCGAGCGAACGGCGTGCACTGCCGCCCTTGCCCTGGTCGTCCGAAGCCGTCATATCGATCTCGAACAGCCGGAATGGACGCTCGGGAAAGGTTTCGCGCATCAGCGACATCGACACATTGAAAACCGGTACGTTCTTCGTCGTCCGCCCTTCCGGCCGCCCGTGGTGCGCGTGGCCGTGAAAGACGGCCGTCACCGGGTACCGGCTGAGCGGCTCCTCGAGCCGGCTGCAGCCGAGGAAGGGAAAGATCTCGAGCGGTTCTCCCTCGACGGTGGCCTGGATCGGTGAATAGTGAAGAACGGCAATCAGGTGGGGGGTGCGCAGCCGGGCCAGCGCGGATTCGAGCTTGAGCGCTTCGTTCACCGCTTCGTGCACGAACGTCTTGATGATGTCCTCGCCCCACGGCCCGAGGGCGCGGCGGCCAAAGCCCCCGGCGAACCCTTTCACGCCGGCAAAGCCGATTCCGTGGATTTCGGTCGTGTCGCCGTCCAGCGGCACTACACCGGCGTCGGCCAGAATTCGGCGGATTTCGTCCTGCTGCGAAGACTCGTAGTCGTGATTGCCGAGCACCGCCACGGACGGAACCTTCAGGGACCCCATCTCGCGCACTAGCGCGCGTGCCTCGTCCGCGAGTCCGTAATCAGTCAAATCCCCGCACAGAACCAGTAGATCGGCGGATTCGCTGATCTGGGCAAAGAGCGACTGCAGCGATCCCGGCGGAGCGCTGCGACTGAAGTGGAGATCGCCAATCGCGGCGATGCGTACGATGTCCTTGGCTACCGGCATACCCCTCCCGTCCTGGGAGGCAGCAAGATGTATACCGGTGGCCGGTCGGACTATCGAGGAGTCAGGAGCGTTTCGAGCTGCGCGTCGAGTGCGGCGATCGCCTCTTCGAGCATGCGCCGGTGGGCGGGAGCGGTGGCACGTCCGAGGTCGGCGTGCGTCCGCTTACGGGTGAGCTCCAGCGTCCGACGACGGTCGTCGGCGATGCGTGCATCACCCGTCAGCCGGGGCGCGCTGGCGTTGCGCGCGCGCACCGCGTCATCCTGCTGGGCTTCTACCGATTTCGATTCAAATCCACGTGCCATATCCCCATTGTAAGGCCCCATCGCGCTGAATGCAGCGTCCTATAATGAAGAACAGATGTCGTCGGAGCGTTTTCTCCAGTGTGCGTGTGCGGCCGGCCTGAGCCTCGTGATGATGCTCGGCGCCGCATGTGGCGCGCCGGATGCGCCACCCAGCCGAGAGGGTGTGCCGTCGCGACCCTTGCCGCCTACGATCGCTCCGGCCCCGAACGACCCCGGCCGGCCCAAAGTCGTGGTTCTCGGCGACAGTCTGACCGCAGGCCTCGGGCTGCCCGGCGCGCAGTCGTACCCGTCGCTGCTCCAGAAGAAGATTGACCACGAGGGGCTCCGCTTCGAGATCGTCAACGCGGGCATCTCGGGCGACACGTCGGCCGGCGGGCTGCGCCGCCTGGACTGGGCGCTGGCGGACAACGACGTCCGCGTCCTCGTGCTCGCGCTCGGCGCAAACGACGGCCTTCGCGGGCTCCCGGTCGCGGACATGCACGAGAACCTCGCGCGCATCATCGACGCCGCGCGCGCAAAGCACATTGCCGTGCTCCTTGCCGGCATGGAGGCGCCGCCCAATTACGGCGTCGAGTACGCGTCGTCGTTCAGACGGGCTTATCGCGACCTGGCGCGCGAGCACGACGTTCCGCTGATCCCATTCCTGCTCGACAAAGTGGCGGGCCAGCCGTCGCTGAACCAGGGCGACGGCATCCATCCGAACCCGGCAGGGGCCGCCATCGTCGCCGACACGGTCTGGGCGGCCCTCGAGCCGGTGCTCGGTCACCTCGCCGGCTCATGATTCAGCTGCACGGCGTCTCGAAGACGGTGCCGAGCGGCAGCGGCACGCTCACCATCCTGCACCCGCTCGATCTGACGGTGCCCGCGCGTCAGGTGGTCGCGATCACCGGGCCGTCCGGCAGCGGCAAGTCGACGCTGCTCGGCCTGATTGCCGGCCTGGATTCGCCGACCACCGGGCGGATCGTGATCGACGGCACGGACATCACGTCGCTCGATGAAGACGCGCTGGCCCGGCTGCGGGGCCGGCGGATCGGGTTCGTGTTCCAGTTCTTCCACCTGCTGCCCTCGCTGACGGCGCTCGAGAACGTGCTCATCCCGATGGAAATTGCCGGGGTCCGGTCCCCGCGGAAGCGCGCGATGGACCTGCTCGCGGAGGTTGGACTCTCGGAGCGCGGCCATCACTATCCGTCGCAGTTGTCGGGCGGAGAGCAGCAACGGGTTGCGATCGCGCGGGCGCTCTCGAACGAGCCGCCGCTGCTTCTCGCCGACGAGCCGACCGGGAATCTCGACAGCACGACCGGACGGCAGGTGATCGATCTGCTGCTCGAGGTCAACCGTGCGCGCGGGACGACGCTGGTGCTCGTGACGCACGACCCGGAGCTGGCCGGCGTCGCGGACGTGGCGATTGGGCTTCGAGACGGGCGCGTCGCGGCGCGCACCACCAGGGAGTCCCGACAGGAATGAGCTTCGTCTTCAAGATGACCGCGCGCGAGCTGCGGGCATCGTGGCGCCGCCTGGTGTTCTTCTTCGTCTGCGTGGCCATCGGCGTCGCGGCGATCGTGACGCTGCGCTCGATCATCCAGAGCCTGCGCACCGGATTGATGCGTGAGGCCCGTTCGACGATCGCCGCCGACGTCTTGGTGCAGAGCACCCGTCCCTGGGACCCGGACACCAAGCGGGAGCTCGACGCGCGGCTCGAGCAGGCCGGTGTGCTCGCCCGCAGCGAGTCGATCGAGATCGCCACCATGGTGCGGGCGGAGGTTGGGCCGCCGGTGGCGCGCATGGTCGAGCTGCGGGGCGTCGAGGCGGGCTTTCCCTACTACGGGTCGCTCGTCCTGCAGAACGGCGCGATCTACTCGCACGACCTGCTCGCCAATCACGGCGCGCTGGTCCGGCCGGAACTGCTGTCGCAGCTCGGGGTGGCGCCGGGCGCGCGCATCGTGATTGACGGCCGCCCGTTCACCATCCGCGGCGTGATCGACCAGGAGCCGGGCCGCCGCGTGGGCGGATTCAGCCTCGGCTCGCGCGTCCTGGTCGATCTCGCGGATCTGCGCCAGACGGGCCTCCTTTCCTTCGGGAGCCGAGCGAACTACCAGGTCCTCTTGAAGCTGCGCGAGAGCGGCGTGGACGCGTTGACACGAGACCTGCGCGATGCGTTCCGCGATCGCTTCGTGAGCGCGCGCTCCTACAAGTCCACCGAGGATCAAATCGGCGAGAGCCTGCTGCGCGCCGAGAATTTCCTCAGTCTGGTCGGCTTCGTCATCGTGGTGCTGGGCGGCATCGGGGTCTGGAGCGTCACGCGCGTCTTCGTGCGCCAGAAAATCAAGAGCATCGCGATCCTCAAGTGCATCGGTGCATCGACCGCGCAGGTCCTGACCACCTATGTGCTGCAGGTCGCGCTGCTGGCGATGGCCGGCAGCCTGATTGGCGTGGCCATCGCGGCCGCGGCGATGCATGCCATTCCCGCCCGGCTGACCGCGTCGTTCGGCGGCCTGCCGTATGGATTGACCCTGTCGGCGGTGGGGCAGGGTCTCGCCGTCGGACTGCTCGTGTCGATCCTGTTTGCGCTGGTGCCGCTCCTCGACGTACGTCGCATCAAACCGCTCCTGCTGATCCGGGGCGCGGACATGGCGGCCGCGGCTCCAGCAATCGCCGGCGGCACGAGGGGGCGGTTTTTCGAGCGGCTCCGGCGCATCGATTGGCTGCAGTTGACGACGGCCGTCATGGTCGGCGGCGCGCTCGTCGTCGTCGCCGCGTGGCAGGCCGGATCGTGGCGGGCCGGGGCCTGGGTCAGCATCGGGTTCGCGGGGGTGGCAGTGGTGCTGTACGGAGCCGCCTTCGGGCTGGTCCGGGTGGTGACACCACTCGCCGCGGCCCCCTGGTTTCCGCTGCGTCATGCGGTGATCAGTCTGCGGCGTCCCGGCAACCAGACACGGGTGATTCTTCTCGCCGTCGGCCTCGGCAGCTTTTTCGTGCTCGGCGTCAGGGCGCTTCAGGACAACCTGATCGCGGAGTTCGCGGTCGGCATGGATCGCGGCGGCGCCGACATGTTTCTGATCGACATCCAGAGAGACCAGATTGCGGGTGTCGCGGCGCTGATTCAGCAGCGGCAGGATCCCGGCGCCGAGCCGGCGCGGCTCGTGCCCGTGCTGCGGGCCCGCGTCACGGCGGTGCGCGGCCGCGAGGTCAATCTCGAGACGGCAGGCGACGTCCGGGGCCGCGGCTCCCTGGCGCGCGAATACACCGTCACCTACCGGGAGGCGCCGGCGCCGAACGAGCAGGTCGTCGACGGGAGGTTCTGGAAGGCGCCAGAGTCTGGGCCCCCGGGCTCCGAGGCGCCACCAGTCGACACTCCCGGATCCACACCGCCCGGCGGCTCGATGCCGGACGAGGAGGTGTCGATCGAGGAGTTCATCCACCAGCGCTTCAAGGTCAACGTGGGCGACGAGATGCGCTTCGACATCGCCGGACGCACGATTGCCGCGCGGGTGACGAGTGTCCGCCACGTCGAGTGGGGGGACTCTCGCAGCGGAGGCTTCATGTTCGTCTTCCGCCCGGGCGCGCTTTCGCAGGCGCCGCATACCTTCGTCGCGTTCATCAAGGGCCCGGAGGACCCGTCGGCACGCGGGCGGCTGCAGTATGAACTGGCGGCCACGTATCCCAACGTGACCGCGATCGACGGCCGCGAAATTCTCGCCCGCATCCGAGTGGTCGTCGACAACGCCGTCCTGGGCATCTCCATCGTCGGCGGCACGGCGCTTCTGAGCGGCGTGCTGATCCTGATTGGGGCGGTCGCGATGACCCGGTTCCAGCGCGTCTACGAGGCGGCGATTCTCCGGACGCTCGGGGCCAGCACCCGCCTTCTGACGATGACCGTGGCGGTCGAGTACTGCGCGTTGGGGCTGCTGGCAGGGATCATCGGGGCGGCGGGGGCCCTCGGACTCAGCTGGGGCGTCGCCCGGCACGTCCTCGACATCCCCTGGCGTCCGGCACCGGGTCTGCTGGCCGTCGGCGCCCTGTTGACGATGGTGCTGGTGGCGGTGATCGGGGTGCTGGCGAGCGCCGACGTCCTGCGGAAGAAGCCCCTGGCGACGCTCCGTGCGGAGTAATCCCGGCGACCGGCTGATGCCCTGATCGCGGCCTTTCTGTTAAGATTACCTTTTGGCCGAGCGAAAATTCGGTGGCCAGGGTGCAGGCCGCCCGAGGGAAACGCCAGCATGGACTACGCTTCATATAAAGAGGCGCTCTTGCGCAAGCGGGGTGAGCTCCAGTCACCCGGCGGCGGTGCCAAGCCGATGCCCGCCACGATAGAAGTGAACTCACGGCAGGGGGACCTCGCCGATCAGGCCAGCGGCAACAACGAAGTTCACATCCAACTCAAGCTCAAGCAGACGGACGCGAAGATTCTCCAGGCGATCGAAGAAGCGCTCGATCGTATGGAGAAGGGCACCTACGGCATCTGCCGCGACTGCGGCGAGGAAATCGCCGCGCCGCGCCTCAACGCGATCCCCTGGACGCGCGTCTGCATCTCCTGCAAGGAGAAGCAAAGCTCGTGACCGCCAAAGAACTGCTCGCATTCCTCCGCACCTTTTATCGCGAGAAGCTCGCCATTCGACAGCGTCATGTCGCGGTCGCGCGGTTCGTGCCGCATTACGACTTCAACAACACTTACCAGTACGTGATCTGCCGAGAAGACGTGCAGCTCAACTGGCTCCGCGACGCGATCGTGGATATGGGTGGTGAGCTGGAGGAGGTTTCCGAACCCGATCTGAAGCCGGCGGGGAAGCCCGAGAAGGCTCAGTTCGATCTGATCGAGGGGGACCGGGACGAAGCCCAGAGCTTCGTCGCGAAGTGGCGGCCGCTCGTCCAGGCGATGCCGAACGCGCGTCAACGCAGCATGCTGCTGGTCATTCTCGGCGAGGCGATGGAGCACAAGCGGTTCTTCGAACAGGCGCTCGCCGGGCGTACCGACCTCCTCGGCCGGCGGGCTGACGGCGCAGGCACCGGTGGCGGTGTGCTGGCCACTCGGTGGATCGAACAGTAGTCCGACGGGCCGCGATCGCGCTCGGCAGTAACCTCGGAGACCGCCATGCGGCCTTCACGTTTGCGGCTGAGCGTCTGGCCACCTTCATCACCGGCCTGGTCGTCTCCCCGGCTCTCGAGACAGAGCCCGAGGGGGACGGGCTTCAGGATCACCCGCTCTATCTGAATGCGGCTGCGGTCGGCGACACCACGCTGAATCCGGCCGACGTCCTCGAGGCACTCCACGCGATCGAACGGGCCTACGGCCGACAGCGCCCATACCCTGGTGCGCCCCGCACCCTCGACCTCGACCTGATTCTGCTTGGTGACGTCCGCGAGGACTCGCCCGGTCTCCAACTTCCGCACCCCCGCTTCCGCGAACGCTTTTTCGTGCTCGGACCGCTCGCCGAGATTGCGCCGGACCTCGTGGACCCGGTCAGCGGTCGGTGCGTGTCGGAACTCCTCCGTCATCTGCTGCGCGACGAGCGCCGGTAAGCGCGATCGCGGCGTACATGAAAAAGGCCGGGAGGATGAACTCCCGGCCAATCAGTTGTCGATCGTCGCACCGCGTCGTTAGCCCTTTTTGTAGACGCGCTTCTGAGGACCACGGCCCCCGGTGCTTTCGATGGTCAGCGCGGTGCCGGCGACAGACCAGGTCTGGACCGTTTCGTTGTCACCCGCCTTGGTGGTGATGACGAGCTTGCTGCCGTCCCACTTCGCCGTCGCGGAGCCTTCGTTCTGGCCCATCTGAACCGTGCTCGGCGTTCCGTCGAGCTTATAGACGGTCGCGACCGGTGCGCCGCCGTTGCGGCCGCCGCGCTCGACCGTCAATTCCGTGGCCGTCTGCTTGACAGTCAGCGGACCACCGCCGCCCCGTCCGCCACCGCCGCCACCTGCCGGTGCACCAGCGGGAGGCGCGGCCATTCCGCTCGCTTCAGCGTCGATCGTCCAGGTGCCGGAAAAGTCCGGCTTCGCCTGGGCGAACGCCACCGCGGCCACCGCGAAGATCGCGGCGCCAATAAGTCCGACTCGTGCGCGCTTCATGCATTGCTCCTTGTGAATGATGAACAGACTTTCAACTACGACCGATCGAACGATTGCGTGCGTGCGTCCTATTCGAATCTGAGGGCTTCGATGGGATCCAG
>JBDTSX010000216.1:0-7818 GCA_039930925.1 Acidobacteriota bacterium
GAGGTACGCCAGTTGTTCGTCGATGTGCATTGTGTGTGGCATTATAGGGGCATCCGTTCGGTCGCTTTCGCGCCGCATCCTCCGTTAGACAAGCCTGTTCTCCGTGCCGAATGCCCCGCGGCGGGCGTCCTGCCGGCTTGCCCACCGTGGCCGGTCATGCGGGCTTGGCGCACGACGCCAGTGAGATGAACCCTTCGTGACCGCACGCCGCCTCGTCGTCGGACTGCTCGACACGTCGGCGGCGGTCTGCGCCGCGGCGGTTGCGCGATGGCCGGCGCTCGAGCGTCCGTTCGTGGCGGCGGGCTGCGCGGCGGGCACGACCGCCGGGCGCGCATTTTACCGGCGTGCCTGCGGGCAGCTCGGCGCGCGCCTACGCCGCGAGCGTCGGGCGGTCCGCTCGGTAACGATGCTCGGGCATTCACTCCTGCTCGATGTGTCGGAAACGGCGGGCCACACCGCCTACTTCGAACGGGGCGTTTACGAGCCGTCCCTGTCCGCTATCGTGGCCAGTTTGCAGGAGGGGGACACCTTTCTGGACGTCGGGGCAAACCTCGGGTTCTTCACGATCCTCGGTGCGCGCGCGGTCGGCCCTCGCGGCCACGTGTTTGCGTTCGAGCCCCATCCGCAAGTGCGCGCCCGGCTCGTCGCGGCGCTCGCGCTCAACGGCGTCGCGGACTGGGTTGAGGTGTCCGGCGGAGCGGTGGGGCTCGTGACCGGCGAGCGCTTGAAGCTGCATCTCAGCGATCGTGGCCTCGAGTTCTCGAGCCTGGTGCCACATCGTGCCCCGGCAGCCGCGGCCGGCTTCACCGATTCCGTCGAGGTCGATACGGTGTCACTCGACGACTGGTTTGCGGAACATCAGGTGGACCCGGCCCTGATCAAGATCGACGTCGAAGGGGCCGAGGACATGGTGGTCGGCGGAATCACCAAGACCCTGCGCGCCCGGCCGCCCCGCCGCATCGTCTGCGAAACCACCTGCGGGAGCGACGCCGATCGGATGCTGCTAAACCATGGCTATCGCGTGAGGCCGCTGGATGCGGCCGCGTCGGGCAACTTCGTTTACGACCATGGTGCTGATCCCCATCCTTGACGCCGTGCCTGAGTTACGTCGATGCGCTCAGTCGTTGTCGAGCATGACCGCGAGTGCCGGCCGGCGTCGGCCGACATCGGGACGGCGCCATCGCGGCCGCGCGGAATCGATCGGGCCTCTGGAACCCTAGACAGATGCCTCAACGCCTCCAGTTGGGAGCCTTCAGCCGGCGCGACCTGCTGAAGGGCGCAGCGGCCGCCGGCATTGGCGCTTTCACCGGCGCCGCGGCGCACGGCTACCTGCACGAGCGGCATGACCTCGAGCTGACGCGCCAGGCGCTCGACGTGCCGGGCCTGCCGCCTGCCCACACCGGACTCCGGATCGGCATCCTCACGGATCTCCATCGCAGCGACACGGTCTCGCACGAAATGATCGCTCACGCCGTCAGCCTGCTGATGGCCGAGAAGCCTGACCTGATTTACCTCGGTGGAGACTACGTGACGTGGGGCGATCGGCGCTTCGTCGGACCCGCGGCGGAGGCGCTGGAGCATCTGGCGGCGCCGCACGGCGTCTTCGCGGTGCTCGGCAACCATGACGACGATCGCGACATGCCGGCCGCACTCTCGGCCAAGGGCTTCGCGGTCCTGCGTGACGCACGTACGCGGCTCACGATCCGCGGCGAGACGCTGGACCTCGCCGGGGTCCGATACTGGACCCGGCGCGCCAGCGACATCGCGCACGTGCTGCGAGGTGCGGCGCCGAACACGATCCTGCTCGCCCACAGCCCGATGCGCCTCTTCGAAGCGGCCGCGCTCGCCGTTCCGCTCGTGCTGAGCGGCCACACGCACGGCGGACAGATCGTCCTGCCGGGGATCGGCGCCTTCGCCGCGCGCGAATTTCCGGTGATCGCCGGAGTGGGCCGCCGGGCTGGCACGAGCATCTTCGTCAGCCGCGGAGTCGGCACGGTCTACGTCCCCATCCGTCTCAACTGCCCGCCTGAGGTGGCCGTCGTCTCGTTGCGCCCCTCCCACGCCGCGGATTGAACATCAGACTTGCGCAAACTCTCTTAGAGGTGCATACTCGCTTGAATTTTGAGTAATCAAAATTATAAATCATTCATATCAAAGGATGGAGACGCATGGCTAACTGGTTGAAACGATGGCTTTTAGGCGCAGGGTTAGTGACCGGCGTGGTTCTGGCGCTGGCCGGGACGCTTCGGGACCCCTGGCTGTGGGCCTACACGGTGCTGTGGTCGTCGACGACCTTCTACGCCATGTTCTCGCTCGACGAGGACCTTGCGCGCGAGCGATACAGTCCGCCCACCGCCGGCGCCGACGGGGTCGCGCTGCATTTTGTCCGCGTCGCGGCCCTCGCGCACCTGGTCGTGGGAGTACTCGACGGCAGCCGCTGGCACCTGACGGCCCCCGTCCCGGCCACCCTGCGCGCCCTCGCCCTCGGCGGCATGACCGCCTGCCTCACGATGTTTTTTCGCGCCATGCACGAGAACCACTTCTTCTCGAGCGTGGTGCGCCTGCAGACGGAGCGTGGGCATCGGGTCGTGGACAGCGGACCGTACGCCGTGGTGCGGCATCCGGGCTATGCGGGAGCGCTTCTGGCGGGGCCGTGCAGCGGCCTGGCCCTCGGCTCATGGATCGCCGGGGGAATCGGCGTCCTGCTGACCGCCTTCATCCTGCGCCGCGTGATTTTCGAGGACGCGTTTCTCCGGAAGAACCTTGCCGGGTACGAGGAATACACGCACCGTGTCCGGTCACGGGTGATTCCGGGGGTCTGGTGATTGGGCCGGGCCGTCAGACGTTCGGGTGGCGCCTGAAACGGCGCCCCTCGATCGACCAGCCGGGCTCGAGGATGATGCGCACGGCCTCCGGATAGATGCGGTGCTCTTCGCTCAGGATTCGCGCCGAGAGGATGTCCACGGTGTCGTCGTCATGCACGGGCACTGGCGACTGCAGCACGATCGGACCGCCGTCGAGTTCCGCCGTCACGAGGTGCACGGTTGCGCCACTGACCGTGACACCGTGTTCGAGGGCCTGCCGCTGGGCGTCTACGCCCGGGAACGCGGGAAGCAGCGCGGGATGGACGTTGAGGATCCCGTTCGGGAACGCGTCGAGGAGCCGCTGGCCGACCAGGCGCATGAAGCCGGCCAGACACACCAGCGAGACGCCCCGGGCGCGCAACTCCCCCACCATCGCCGCATCGAATTCGTCGCGTGACGCGAAGGCGCGATGGTCCAGGACCAGTGTTTCGATGCCCGCCGCGCGTGCACGCTCGAGCCCGCCCGCGTTGGCTTTGTTCGAAATGACGATCGCGATCCGTGCGCGGAGGATTCCAC
The DNA here is from genome assembly GCA_039930925.1 of Acidobacteriota bacterium. Classification (GTDB taxonomy): domain Bacteria; phylum Acidobacteriota; class Vicinamibacteria; order Vicinamibacterales; family 2-12-FULL-66-21; genus JALZOC01. Next base: position 3,381 of record JBDTSX010000216.1, read on the forward strand.
CGGCGATCGCGTCGATCAACGCCTGAAGATTCGAGCCGCGACCGGAAATGAGCACGCCGAGGATCCCGGATTGGGGATCGGTGATGGCGGTTCCGGTCGATTCAGGCGCCAACATACTCGACGCCTTTGCTGCCGGCGCCGACCTCGCCGATGCGCGCGGCGCGTGTTTCTCCGGCGGCAACGAGCGCGTCGAGAAGCGTGTCCGCCGATTCCTCGCTGCACGCGACGATCAGGCCGATCCCCATGTTGAACGTCCGCAACATGTCGTCCTCCGGCACCTGGCCGGTGCGCTGCAGCCACCGGAAGATCGGCGGTACGTCCCACGTGGAGCGATCGATGCGGGCGACCGCGCCGGCTGGAAGGATCCGCGGCAGGTTGTCGGTGATGCCCCCGCCGGTGATGTGCGCCATGCCTTTGATCAGCCCCGCCGCCAGGATCGGGTGAATCAGAGGCAGGTAGGACCGGTGAGGCTCGAGCAGCGCCGCACCGATCGTCGTCTCCAGCTCCGGCACCAGCGAGTTCACGTCCAGTGCGGCGATCTCGAACGCGATCCGCCGCGCCAGCGAGTAGCCGTTGGTATGGAGCCCCGACGAGGGAATCCCGATCAGGATGTCGCCCGGCACAATGCCCTTGCCGTCAATCAGTCGATCCCGGGCGACCGCGCCGACGATGAAGCCGGCGACGTCGTATTCGCCGTCGGCATAGAAGCCCGGCATCTCCGCGGTCTCACCCCCGAGCAGCGCGCAGCCGTTTGCGCGGCACGCAGCAGACAGCCCTTCGACGACCTGCACCGCGACATCCGGCTCCAGGCGCCCGGTCGCGAGATAGTCGAGAAAGAACAGCGGCTGCGCACCCTGGACCAGGATGTCGTTGACGCAGTGGTTGACGAGGTCGGCACCAATCGTCCGATGAACCCCGGTCATGAACGCGATCCGCAGCTTGGTGCCCACGCCGTCGGCGCTCGCGACCAGCACCGGGTCGGAGATGCCGGCGGACCCGAGATGAAACAGCCCGCCGAACGATCCGATGTCGGACAGCACGCCCGGCGTGTGCGTCCCTCGCGCCAGCGTCCGGATGCGCCGGACCACCTCGTTGCCGGCTTCGATGTCGACTCCGGCTTGCTTGTAATCCATCAGAATTCGAGCGTCTGGATCAGTGCGGCGGCAATCTTCCTGGCAGGCGAGCCGTCGGGCGCGGCCCAGTAGCCCCGGCGCACCAGGACGAAGAAGCGCTCCTCGAGCAGATCCTCCTCGAGCATGTCGAAGGCCTCGCCCAGCAGGAGAATCGCCGGCTTCGGATCCGGTAGCGTCTCGAGGACCTTCAGCATCAACGGCGTATTGCGCAGTGCCACGGCGCCGAGCGCGAGCGCGATCGCCGCCCGCGCCGGATCGCGGCTCGGCGCGCCAGCCTCGATCAGCATCGACGCCGATTCGACATCGCCCGCGACAGCGAGTGCGCCCAGCCCGGACGCGGAGGCCCGGAGCAGCTCCTGGTATCCGATGTTGGGGATCGAGAACTTGAGCGACTGGGCCAGGTAGCCCTGGTGGGAGGCGCAGTTGATGCCGAGGAGGCAGATCGCCGCGGCGATCGACGGCTGGACGTTACGGGGGGCCGTCCGCTGGAGGGCCGCCAGCGTCTCGAGCGCGCGCTTGTCGCCGATCTTGCCGATCGCCAGCACCGCGTCCGCCTGCAGCGGTCCCTCGAGCTTCGCCACCTGGGTGAGCGGCTGCAGCGCGTACCCACCCTTATAGTCGCCGAGCGCTTCGATCACGCCGCTCCGGAAGAAATCCTGTCCCTTCATGACGAGCCCCGTCAGGACCTGCTGCACGCGGGGGTCGCTGCCCTGCGCGGCAACCGCACGCGTCACCGCCGGCCGGACGAACTCCGATTCCTCTTTCGCCAGCGCGTCGAGCAGCCGCGGCAGCATCTGGGGATCAGGGTTGAGCTCGAACCAGGTGAAGCCCGCCGCGCGGAGGCGATCGTTCGGCGCGGCGAGCACCGTGGCCATCGCCTCGCGGGTGCGCGAGTCGTTGAAGCCCGAGAGGAGCACCAGCGATCGGAAGCGGACGTACCCGTCGGCATGCCCCGCGATCGCCTCGAGCAGCGCCGGCACCGCCGTCTGCGCGGGTGTGCGCCGCACCGTGCGCGCCGCTGTGGTGCGGACGGCGTAGTCGACCTTCCCCAGCTGATCGATCGCCGCCTTCAGTTGGTCCGGCGTGACCGCGGCCTCGCGCTGTTCCCGCGGAGCGGCGGCCCGGACGGTTCCGGTGGTCTGGGCGCCCGCGGTCCGCAGAGCGGACGCGATCTCACCTGCAGACCCGGCCGGACGATCGGCCAGCAGCACGGCGGACGCAAGGGTGATCGTTGCGGGAACGAGCGCGAAACGGCGCATGACCGTCTAGTCCACGACCTTGAGTGCGAGCTGCTGGTAGGCATGCTCGTCTCGTGGAAAGGCGACCGGGTAGACGCCCGTGTAGCACGACGTGCAGTAAGACTGCTGGCCACTGCCGACGGCAGCGCGCAGACCTTCGAGACTCAGATAGGCGAGCGTGTCTGCGCCGATGTATTTGCGGATCTCCTCGATCGTGTGCGTCGCGGCAATCAGCTCGGACCGGCTGGGCGTGTCCACGCCGTAGAAGCATGGTGAAATCGTCGGGGGGCAGCTGATCCGCAGGTGCACGGCTCGCGCCCCGGCCGCCTTGACCATCTTGACGATCTTCCGGCTGGTCGTTCCACGCACCAGCGAGTCGTCCAGCAAGATGACGCTCTTGCCCTCGAGAATGCTCCGAACCGGATTCAGCTTCACCTTCACGCCGAAATGGCGAATCGACTGCTGCGGCTGGATGAACGTGCGCCCCACGTAATGGTTGCGGATCAAGCCCATGCGGAGCGGCAGTTTCGCCTCTTCGGCGAACCCGGTCGCGGCGCAGACTCCAGAGTCCGGAATCGGGACCACCACGTCGGCATTCGCGGGCGCTTCCCGGGCGAGCACGCGTCCGAGCTCGGTGCGCACGTCGTTGACGCTGCGGCCGAAGACGTAACTGTCCGGCCGGGCGAAATACACGTGCTCGAAGACGCATTGCGACAGCGGCGCGGGTGGAAACGCCTTGATCGATCGCAGCCCGCCGTCGCTGATCACGAGGACCTCGCCGGGCTCGACATCGCGCACGTAGGTCGCGCCGATCAGATCGAGGGCGCAGGTTTCGGAACAGACGATCCACGAGTCGCCGAGCTTTCCGAGCGCGAGTGGACGGAAGCCGTGCGGATCGCGCGCCGCAATCAACCGGTTCTTGGTCAGCAGCGCCAGGGAGAACGCCCCGCGAATCTGGGTGATCGATTCAACCAGCGCCTCTTCCACCGACGGCGCCTTCGATCGCGCGTACAGGTGCAGCAGCACTTCCGTATCGCTGCTGGTCTGGAAGATCGATCCGGCGCGGACGAGCTCGTCCCGCAGCTCGCTGGCGTTGACGAGGTTCCCGTTGTGGGCGACGGCGATCTGACCGTGCGCGCAGTCGATCAGGAACGGCTGGGCATTGTACAAACGGCTCTCGCCGGACGTCGAATAGCGCGTATGCCCGATGGCGAGGTGGCCGGGCAGGCCGGTGAGCGCGGCTTCGTCGAACGCGTCGGCGACATGGCCCATCGCGCGGGAGGCGAGCATGCGCTCCCCGTCAGCCGTGACGATCCCGGCGCTCTCCTGACCGCGGTGCTGCAGGGCGTAGAGACCCAGGTAGGTGAGATTCGCCGCCTCGGGATTGCCAAAAATCCCGAACACGCCGCATTCGTCTTTGAACTTGTCGAGCATGGTGTGGATCCGGTCAGCTTTCAGCCACGAAGATCGATCGAACCTTCACGGCAACCGATGCATCGAGAGTGCGGGGCAGGGATCTATTCTACGCCGCCCGCCCCGCGAAGTGCCGTTCAATCGCGCCCGCCCACACCTGCTCAGTTTCCGCGAGGCCGCAGTCGAGCACCGGCCGCCCGGCCACCTTGATCTCGAGCCGCGATCCGCCGGTCCGCCCGATCAGCTGCGCCGGCACGCCGGACTCGGCAGCCATCGCCAGCACCCGAGCACAATCGTCCGGCCGGACTGACAAGACGACGCGCGATGCGGATTCTCCAAACAGGGTCGCCATCAGCGCAATCGGGGACCCAGGCTCCGGGCTCAGGGGTCCGGGATGCGCCGGGAGCGCCGCCGCAGCCGGCACGTCAACGCTCAACCCGATGCCGCCGCTGTCGAAGGCGCATTCCGCGAGTGTGATCGCGAGTCCGCCATCCGAGCAGTCGTGGGCGGAGCGCACCAGCCCCTCGGCCGCGGCGCGGGTCACGACCCCGATCAGCGCACGCTCACGCTCCAGATTCAGCTGTGGCGGCTGGCCTTTCACGATCTGGTGGACCACCTTCAAGTATTCGCTACCGCCAAGCTCGCCAAAATTCT
>JBDTSX010000217.1:0-7811 GCA_039930925.1 Acidobacteriota bacterium
GTCGCACTCGCGGGCCCGGATGGACAGTCCGATGGGAGACACCCAGACCCTGCAGCTGCGCTTCGTGGACGGCTCGATCGGCACGGTCCACTACTTCGCGAATGGAACGAAGGCATTCCCGAAGGAGCGGCTCGAGGTCTTCGCCCATGGCCGCATCCTGCAACTCGACAACTTCAAGCGGTTGCGTGGCTTCGACTGGCCCGGTTTCAGCCGCATGAATCTCTGGCGGCAGGACAAGGGACAGGACGCCTGCGCCGCCGCCTTTCTCGCCGCCATCCGCTCCGGCGGTCCTTCGCCGATTCCCCTGGACGAGATCCTCGAAGTGGCACGGACGACGATTGAGCTCGGTTCCTAGCCGCGGCGGCACGCGCACGCGGGTGGCGTACCTCGCCCGCGTCCTGCGGGTCTATGCGCACCGCAGCTCCGGCCCGCTGTCGTTCTGGTACGAGCGGCCCGAGTTGAACTCGCGCGCGTTCGGTGGCGGCGCCGAATATTTCATGCGCTTTGCCGGCAAGACGCGCTACCAGGGTCCATTCGACGCGGCCGGCATCCCGCTCCTCGACTACCAGGGAGACATCGGCCGGCAATACAACCCGATCGCCATCGCGCAGTACGGCCTGGCGCGATTCAACGCCTGGTCGGCCGCCGGCGCGTCCGCCGACCGGACCGCCTGGATCGCGGTGGCCGACTGGCTGACGCGCGAGATGCGGCCCAACGCCCACGGCGTCCGGGTCTGGATGCACGACTTCGACTGGCCCTATCGTCAGCTGCTCCGCGCCCCGTGGTACTCCGGGCTCGCGCAGGGCAACGGCCTCTCGCTGCTCGTCCGCGCCGCGAAAGAAACCGGCGACGCGAAGTACATGGACGCCGCGGACCTGGCCTTCGAGCCGATGCGACGCGACGTCGCCGACGGCGGCGTGCTCGTGACCGACGACCAGGAGGATGTGTGGATCGAGGAGTACCTGGTTGACCGGCCGAGCCACATCCTCAACGGATTCATCTGGGCGCTCTGGGGCGTCTACGACTACGCGCAGTGGAGCGCCAGGCCGGACGCGTCGCAGTTGTGGACGACCTGTGTCGGCACGCTGCAGCGGCGTCTCTCTGAGTTCGACACCGGCTGGTGGTCCCTCTACGAGGCGCGCGACCGCGGGCGCGAGATGCTCGCGAGCCGCTACTACCACGCGCTGCATATCACCCAGCTCCAGGTGATGCATCGGCTGACCGGCATCGACACCTTTGCCGAGTGCGCGGTCCGTTTCCAAACGTATCTCGATCGTCCGTCCAACCGCGTCCACGCCTTCGCCCGGAAGGCGATCTTCAAGCTCCGTCATTACTGAAACTCTTGCGAATCCTGTTCTTCACGCATTACTTCCCGCCGGAAGTCAATGCTCCGGCCAATCGTACCCACGACCACTGCCGGGAGTGGGCCGCGGCTGGACACGACGTCCATGTCGTGACCTGCGTGCCGAGCCATCCCTTCGGGAAACCGTTCCCGGGATTCCGGCGCCGCTGGTACCAGTACGAACACGTGGACGGGATCCACGTGCACCGGGTCTGGACCTACCTGGCGGCCAACTCCGGCGTGCTGCGGCGCACGCTGAACTACCTCTCGTTCATCCCGACGGCGGTGTTTCGCGCCGTCAAGCTCGGCCGCTTCGACGTGGCGATCGGCACGTCGCCCCAGTTCTTCTGTGCCGTGGCGACCTGGGCCTACACGCGCTTCCGGCCTACGCCGTGGATTTTCGAGCTCCGGGATCTGTGGCCCGAGTCGATTCCCGCGGTCGGAGCGATGCGGGCCTCGTTCGCACTGCGGCTCCTCGAACGGCTCGAGCTGCGGATGTATCGCGCTGCGACCGCCATCGTCTGCGTTTCGGAAAGCTTCGTGCGATCGCTCACCGCCAGGGGAGTGGACGCCGGCAAGCTGCACTTCGTGCCGAACGGCATCGTGTCGAGCTTCTGGCAGGCGGTTGACCGCAGCGCCGAGCGCCGCAAGCTGGGGCTCGCTGCGACCGATGTGCTGGTCAGTTACGTGGGCACCATCGGCATGGCGCACGGCCTCTCGACCGTGCTCGACGCCGCCCTGCGCCTCCGGGAGATCGCACCGTCTGTCAAGGTGCTGATCGTCGGCGACGGCGCCGAGCTCGAGGTGCTGCGCGCGCAGGCTGCCAGGGGCGGACTGGCCAACGTGCGCTTCACCGGCTTGGTCCCACGCGCCGACGTCCCCGGAATCCTCGCCGCCAGCGACATCGCGCTGGTCACGCTCAAACGATCCGACGTGTTCAAGACCGTGCTGCCTTCGAAGATGTTCGAAGCGATGGCCGCACGGTGCCCGATCGTCCTCGCGGTGGACGGCGAGGCAAAGGCGACGCTGCAGCGCGCCGGCGCGGGTGTGGCGGTTGAACCTGGCAGCGTCGAGGGGCTGGTCCAGGCCGTCGTAGAGCTCGCGGCGGACCCGGAGGCCCGCGCGCGAATGGCGCTCGCCGCCGGCGACTTCGTCGAGCGCGAGTTCAGCCGCCGGACCTGGGCGTTCAAGTACCTCAGCATCCTCCTGGGACTCATGGCACCCGAGGCCGTGATCGGCCCCGTGACGATCTCCGAACCGAAGTAGGCCCCCACAATGTCGCGCATCCTGCCGTTCATCCTGCCGGCGATCACCGCGGCTGTGCTCGCGTATCTCCTCGCGCCACTTGCCGCGCGGGTCGCGGTCTCGGTTGGCGCGATCGATCTGCCCGGCGATCGCAAGGTTCACGTGATTGCGGTGCCGCGTCTGGGCGGGCTTGCCGTCGTCGTGTCCGGCGTCGTGGTGATGTGGGCCAGCCCTTGGCTGTCGGCAGGACGGTGGGAGTTTCCGGCGCACCTCATCCTGCCGCTGGGGCTCGGAGTACTCCCGATTTTCGTCATCTCGCTTGCCGACGATCTGAAGTCGGTCGGGGCCAGGAAGAAGTTCATCGCCCATCTGCTCGGTGCATCCGTTGCCGTCAGCCTTGGGGCCACGCTGTCGCCGATCGTCCACCTGTTCGGAACGCCGATTCACATTGGACTCTTCGCCATACCGCTGTCGGTCATGTGGATCGTCGGGGTGACCAATGCGTTCAACATCATCGACGGGCTGGATGGGTTGTCGGCAGGCCTGGCGCTGATCTCGGCGATCAGCATGGCCGCCGTGTTCATGCTCGTCGGTGAGCTCAGGATGGGCGGGGTGGTCCTGGTCCTCGCCGGAGCGCTGGCTGGATTCCTGCCCTTCAACGTCCATCCCGCCCGGATGTTCCTCGGCGACTCCGGCGCGACGGCGATCGGCTTCTGCCTGGCCGTCTTTGCTCTGAAGGGGGGCTCGACGCTCTCCAGCGGCTTTGCCGCCCTGCTGCCGGTCTTCATGCTCGGGCTCCCGGTCGCGGAAACGTTCATCACGATGGCCCGCCGCACCGTGGCAAAGCTGGAGCACCGGCCGGGAGGGATGTTCATTCCGGACAGCAACCACATTCACCATCGACTGCTGGAGCTCGGCATCGACCATCGCCGGGCGGTGCACATCCTGTACGGCGCCGGCTTGCTGCTGTCGCTGGCGGCCTTCGGTTCCGTGTTCCTGGACGTGCGCGAGGCCGGCCTGTTCATGGTGGCGCTGCTGTTCGCGGGCCTGGTCGGCGTGCACCGGCTCGGCTACGAGGAATTCGCGATCATCAAGCGGGGAACGGTCCTGAAGATCTATGAAATGCCGGCCCTGAAGCGCGGGATGTTCGTCGTCTTCGTCGATATCTTTCTCGCGGTCATCGCCGCTTACGTGGCGGTCGGACTGAAGGGCGACGACTGGAACCTGTCTACCATCCGGCGGCCGGTGCTCGACCTGGCCAGCGGGTTCGCTCCTGTCACGGTGCTCGTGTTCTGGTGGTCGGGAATGTATCGCACCTGGCGAGTCTCGAGCATCGTCGATCTGACCAGGATCGGCACGGCGGTGTCCGTGGCCACACTGGGCGGAGCCATCGTCATCAACCTGTTGTCGAACATGACGTATCCGCTGTCGCTGTTCGTCCTCTACGGCTTGATCACGTTGATCCTGGCATCGTCCATCCGCGCGTCCTACGTGGTCCTGGAGAGTACGCGGGTTCGCGCCACCCACCAGGGAATCCCGGTGCTGATCTACGGGGCCGGGAACGGCGGCATCACGGCTGCCCGCGAGCTCTTTCGCAACGCGTCCGCCGGCCTGAAGCCGATCGGATTCGTTGACGACGACGTGCGGAAGCGGGGAGGATTGGTGAGCGGGCTTCCCGTGTTCGGCATCGGCTCGGACGTCGAGGCGATCATTCGTTCCCATGCGGCGAAGGCGGTCGTGATCGCCACAGCCAAGATTCCGGAGGAGCGAATCGCGCGCGCCGCAGACATCTGCCAGCGCGTCGGCATCAGCGTGCTCCGCCTGGACATTCATGTCGAACGCCGCGTCGAAGGCCTGTTTGGACTCGGCGGACGCAACTACCTGTCCACGGTCGAGACCGAGCCGGCCGTAAAATCCGCCGCGGGATGACGCGCATCGCTTGACGAGTACACCTCCTTCCCGGCGCGCGGCGCCGCTGGCGCAACGAGTTGGTCTGGCGGCGGCGATCGCAACGATCGTCTGGGGCGCACTGGCTTTCGGGGCGGTGTACCCCTGGGCGTACTGGCCCTTGATCGCGCTGGCGCTGACCGCCGCAGGCGCCGGCCTGTTGACCGACCGAGCGTCGCTGCAAACGCCGGGCGGCCATGCGCGGCGAAGCGGCGGTCCCGGGTTGATCGGGGCGCTGACCGTGGTCGCGGTCGTCGTCGCGCTGCAGCTCGTGCCGATGCCTCTGACCGCCCTGAGAGCGCTCAACCCCAACGCGATCGGCCTGCTCCAGCGCCTGGATCCCGCGTTCGTGTTCAACCCGCGGGCGCATGCCCTGTCGGTGTGGCCGGCTGACACCGCCATCGCGCTGGTTCTCTTTGTCTCCTTCGCGGCACTCCTGCTCGGCACCGTGCGGCTGATGGCGGTCGCCGGCGCCGGCCTCCTGGTCGAGATGCTGATCGTCAGCGGCGTGGTCCTGGCGCTGATCGGCATCGTCCAGAAGCCGCTCTACACCGGCAAGATCTACGGCTTCTGGATCACGCAGCAGGGTGGAAGCCCATTCGGCCCTTTCGTGAACAGGAACCATTTCGCCGGCTGGATGCTGATGGTGTTTCCGATCGCGCTCGGATACCTGTTCGCCGGCCTGGCCAGGGGAATGCGTGGGGTTCGCCCGGGCTTGCGCAACCGGTTCCTCTGGCTGTCTTCACCGGACGCGAACAAGCTGGCGATGGCGGCGATGGGAATCGGCGTGATGGCGCTGGCCCTGGTGCTGACCATGTCGCGCTCGGGGATCGGCGCGCTGGCGCTCTCGCTGGCGATTACGGGATGGTTTGCGCTGCGACGGCTGCCGGGGCGGCCCCGAAAGGTGATGGCGGGCGGATACCTGGTGCTGCTCGCGGCCCTGCTCGTGGGGTGGGTGGGCGTGGAGACGCTGGTCGCGCGCTTCTCCCAGCCTGACTGGAGTGAATTCAACGGCCGGCGCAGCGCCTGGTCCGATGCGACCGCCGTATTCGGGCGTCACTGGCTGACCGGCACGGGGCTGAATACATACCAGGTCGTCAACGTGTTCTATCAGCCGGCCGGCCGGGAAAACTTCACGAGCGCCGCCCACAACGACTACGTCCAGCTCGCGGCGGAAGGGGGCCTGCTCCTGATCTTGCCGGTCGCCGCGTGCATGCTATTGTTGACCCGAGAAGTGCGCCGCCGTTTTGCGGAAGACGGAGAGTCGTCGGCATACTGGCTGCGCGCCGGGGCGGTGACGGGCCTTCTCGCCATTGCCCTCCAGGAGACGGTGGAGTTCAGCCTGCAGATTCCCGGCAACGCGGCCCTCTTCGCGGTGGTCTGCGCGATTGCGATTCACAAGCCGCCCGCCCGTTCCGCCGCGCGGTGACTCGCCACATCCTGCACGTCGTCGGCGCGCGCCCGAATTTCATGAAGGTCGCGCCGGTGATCGCCGCGCTCGATCGGCGCGGTGTGCAACAGACGCTCGTACATACCGGCCAGCACTACGACGCGAAACTGTCCGACGAGATCTTCCGTGAGCTCGATCTTCCGGAACCGGACATCAATCTTGGCGTAGGCTCCGGATCGCACGCCGAGCAGACCGCGCAGGTCCTTCTCGGGATGGAACAGGTCCTCCTCGATCGCCGGCCGGACCTGGTGCTGGTGTACGGCGACGTCAATTCCACGGTCGCTGCGGCGCTTGCGGCAGTCAAGATTGGCATCGAGGTGGGTCATGTGGAAGCGGGCCTGCGCTCCGGCGATCGGACCATGCCGGAGGAAATCAATCGGCTGGTGACCGACCGTCTCTCCACGCGGTTGTTCACGCCGTCCGAGGACGGCGACGCCAACCTGCTGCGCGAGGGGGTTCCGGCCGAGTGGATTCATTGCGTCGGCAACGTGATGATCGACACGCTGGTCCGGCTGCTGCGACGGGCGAATCCCGACAAGATGCTCGACGCGCTGTCGCTGCGGGACGGGCACGGAACAGTGCCATTCGCGCTGGTGACGCTCCATCGCCCTTCCAATGTGGATGACGAGGGATCGCTGCGGGGACTGCTCAAGGCGCTGGCGGAGATTGGACGGGATATCCGCATCGTGTTTCCGATGCACCCGCGCACCAGGGCGCGCGTGGAGGCGATGGGCATCGAACACCGCGGCATCACCGTCGCCGACCCACTGTCCTATCTCGAATTCCTGTCGCTGCAGAAGCTCGCCACACTGGTCATCACCGACTCCGGCGGCATCCAGGAAGAAACCACCTACCTTGGCGTGCCGTGCCTGACGATGCGAGAGAATACCGAACGGCCGGTCACCACGACGCTGGGGACGAACCTGCTGATCGGGCGCGACACCGCTCGGCTGAAGGGGGAAGTCGCCAAGATCCTCTCGGGTTCGGCACGAAAGGGCAGCATCCCCCCGCTATGGGATGGTGACGCTGCCACCCGCATCGCCGCGCTGCTGGTCTAGAAGGCGCCGCCAGACGGCGAAAACCCACCAGTAATCACGAGCGCCTCGATCCCGCCCAATTCTCCGGTGGCAAGTCGCAAGAGCGTCACCGTGAGCCGGTGCTAAACTCAGTGGGTGCTGCCGTGCAAGAGTGTCCAAGATGCCATTCTTCCGAGATTCATCGCTCGCGCGTGCGATCGAGATGGGGAAAGTGGCGCAAGCTGATCACCAGGCGTTTGCCGTTCCGCTGCTCGGCCTGTACCTGGCGCGGGTGGGGCAAGGAGTCGGGCCCGACGTTCAGTGCCACGGCGCGGGCGATCGCGGAAGGGGTGCTGGCGCCTCGCCCGCCGGACCTGCGCCGCACGAACCTGCGGCCGTCGAATCTACCCGAGAGCGAGCTGCGCCGGCAGCAGAAACTGGATCTGAAGGCCCTCGACGCGCGCTCCCTCCTCGACGAGAAGCGCAAATAACCCGGCTTCAATAGCGGAGTTCCCCATCACTGCCATCACCGCGCAGCGCATCTTCGTCGCCGGCCACCGCGGTCTGGTCGGCTCGGCGATCGTCCGGCGCCTCGAGAGCGAGGCGGCGCCGCACATCCTCACCGCCACGCGCGAACAGCTCGACCTGCGCGACCAGGCCGCGGTGAACTACTGGTTCCGCGCCAACCGGCCCGAATACGTCTATCTTGTGGCCGGCACGGTCGGCGGCATCATGGCGAACTCGACCCGCCCGGCCGAGTTCATCTACGACAACATGCTGATTCACGCGACCGTGGTGCACGCCGCGCACG
>JBDTSX010000218.1:0-7792 GCA_039930925.1 Acidobacteriota bacterium
GGCGACGCCGGCCATCATCGCCAGGTCGGTGTAGATCACCCCGGCGCCGTTGCAGTTGGGGCAGGCCCCCTCGGAGTTGGCACTGAACAGTGCCGGCTTCACGCCATTGGCCTTCGCGAACGCAGTACGGATCGGGTCGAGCAGACCGGTGTAGGTCGCCGGGTTGCTCCGTCGCGAGCCGCGGATCGGGGTCTGGTCCACCGACACCACGCCGTCGCGCTTCGACACCGATCCGTGGATCAATGAGCTTTTTCCTGACCCGGCCACGCCGGTCACCACGACCAGCACGCCGAGCGGGATGTCAACGTTCACGTCGCGGAGGTTGTGCGTCGTCGCGCCGCGCACCTCCAGAACGCTGGACCGCGTCCGTACCGACCGCTTCAAGGACGCGCGGTCGTCCAGGTGCCGCCCCGTCAGCGTGCCGCTGGCCCGCAGCCCCTCGACGGTGCCCTCGAAGCAGATGGTCCCCCCCGCGGCGCCGGCCCCCGGGCCGAGGTCGATCGCGTGGTCCGCGATCGCGATTGTCTCCGGCTTGTGTTCCACGACCAGCACCGTATTGCCCTTGTCGCGCAGCTGCAGCAGCAGTTCGTTCATCCGCTGGATGTCGTGGGGATGCAGCCCGATCGTCGGCTCATCGAACACGTACGTGACATCGGTCAGCGACGATCCGAGGTGGCGGATCATCTTGGTCCGCTGGGCCTCGCCACCCGACAACGTGCCTGACGGACGGTCGAGCGAGAGATAGCCGAGGCCGATCTCCACGAACCAATCGAGCGAATGCCGTAGTGTGGCGAGCAGCGGCGCCACCGGGGGCTCCTTGACGCCGCTGACCCACTTGAGCAGGTCGCTGATCTGCATCGCACAAGCATCGGCGATGCTGACGCCCTTGATCTTGGAGGAGCGGGCCGCCTCGTTGAGGCGGGTGCCGTCGCAGGCAGGGCAGACGCTGAAGGTGATCGCCCGCTCCACGAAGGCCCGGATGTGGGGCTGCATCGCCTCCTTGTCCTTGGACAGGATCGATTTCTGGATCCTCGTGATCACTCCTTCGTACGTCAGGTTGATGCCCTCGATCTTGATCTTGGTCGGCTCCTTGTAGAGCAGGTCGTTGAGCTCCTTCTTGGTGAACTTCTTGATCGGTTTGTCGGGATCGAAATAGCCGCAGCCGTTGAAGATGCGGCCGAACCACCCCTCCATGCTGTAGCCGGGGATGGTCAGCGCACCCTGGTTGAGCGACTTGCTCCCGTCGTAGAGTGCGGACAGGTCGAAGTCCGTGACGGATCCCATGCCCTCGCAGCGTGGGCACATCCCCCCGGTGCGGCTGAACGTACGCTTCTCGGTCTTCTTCTCGCCTCTTTTTTCGATCGTGATCGCGCCGGCCCCGCTGACCGTCGCGGTGTTGAACGAGTAGGCATTGGGCGAGCCGAGATGCGGCTTTCCGAGCCGGCTGAAGACGATCCGTAACAAGGCGTTGGCGTCGGTCGCGGTGCCGACGGTGGACCGGACGTTGGCGCCCATCCGCTCCTGGTCGACGATGATCGCCGTCGTCAGCCCTTCGAGCAGGTCGACCTCGGGCCGCGCCAGCGTCGGCATGAACCCCTGCACGAAGGCGCTGTAGGTCTCGTTGATCATCCGCTGCGACTCCGCGGCGATGGTGTCGAAGACCAGCGAGCTCTTGCCCGAACCGGAGACGCCGGTGAACACCGTCAGCCGGCGTTTCGGGATGTCGACGCTGAGGTCCTTGAGGTTGTTCTCGCGCGCGCCCCGCACGCGGAGCAGATCGTGACGGTCGGCCGCGTGCGGTGCAGGCGACGGCGGGCTCTTCTTCGTGGCCTTGCTCATCGTGTCTCCATCTGTTGGTCCAGGGCTGACACCTTGTTCGGACGACCCGGAGCCGGTATGCGCCAGAAAAGTGGATACACACTTCGAACCGGCCCGTCTCGGGCGCCTGTGTGTTCACTCATGAACGCTCACGCGCGGCATCGGCGCCAGCACCGCACTGGTTCGACCCTCGGTGCCGGTCGTTGCGACTCCACTTGACTAGGGGTTGCCGATGCGTCGCTTTCTCGGAACGCCTGTTGAACCTTCTCGGCGTGCTGCGACCGTGACGCTCTTCCTCGCCACTGGCGCGGCCGCGTCCATCGTGCCTGCCTGGCAGGCAGTTCGCGAGGGATGGCGGGGCGCGCTTCACCAGGGGAGTGAAGAGCCACCTGCAGCAGGAAATGACGACGGTCCACGAGGCGACGTCTTCGGAGGCGCGTCGAGTCGGGAAACTACGATCGGGCTGAAGCAGCCCGGAGGCGAAACGGATCATTCCGGTCGAGCGCGCAGCGCGCGGTCAGTAACCCTTGGTCGTAATCCAGAAGCTCTCTGCCCACGAACCGCCAGGCGGAATCGTCTGGAGCTCCTTGTAGATCCCTTTGTGCGCGAGATTCAGCGCGTTGGTGATGCCGACCATCGGCTCGAATGCGATGAAGCCCTTGTTCGGCGGGGCGGGCGCGCCCTGCGGGCTGGCGGGTGTTGCCGGGGCCTCCGCCGCTACGGCCGGAGGGGCCGTCCTCACGCCCTGCGCGGGGTCGACCGGGAATGGACCGGAAGGCGTCGGTGCGGGACCGGGTCCGCCGGCTCGAGCGCCAGCGCCAGCGCCGGCGCCACGGCCGCGCCCGCCCCCGCCACCAGCGTTGAGCGGCGTTGACCACAGCAGCACGGTCTTGTAATTGGGTCCCAGAATTTCGTGCAGTTCCTTGCCGTTGTAAACCAGTTTCATCGTCGCCCGGCCATTCGCGTCGCGAGTCAGATCCGTGAAGACATCGTCAATGAGGGCGTAGTTCTTCAGCTTGATCGCGGTAAGGTCCTTGTCGGCGTTGAAAAAATTCGCGATCGGCTGGGTCTCGCCGGTCGGCAGCCGTTGCGGGATCTCGATCCAGTGGGTCTTCGCGTCGACCGAGACCGTCCAGTCATCGCGGTTGCCGTCCGGCAGCTCGTAAATCGGATGGAACCCGACTACGACGGGCATCGGCTCGGTGCTCAGGTTGTCGAGCTGTGTGCGCACTTCGAGCATGCCCTGCGACACGCGGTAGGTCATCGTGATCGTGTGCGCGAACGGGAACTGCTTCATGTACTGCGGATTCTTGTAAAAATCCAGTTTGCACGTGACCCAGGCGCTCTTCGCGTCGGCCTTGAACTCGATCAGCTGCCATGCCTTCGAGCCGTTCACGTAGCCCGTGCTCGGGATCGGGCCGCGCACGTTCCCGAGCTCGAGGTCGAAGTTGTATTTCTTGCCGTTGGCGTAAAAGGCGGTCTCGTCCAGGCGGTTCGCGAACGGCGCCAGCAACGGCATCCCGCTCAGGCCGGGCCGGGCTTCGAACTCGGCCAGCGTCGCGGCGGTGCGTACCAGGTCCTTTCCCTTGACCTGGATGCGCCATGCATTGCTCATGCTCGAGACGACCGAGACGTTCATCTGCGCGGTCGTGTCGGCGAGGTCGATCACGTCGCCGTTCTGTTTGGCGGTATATCGCTGGGCGGCGGCGGGAACGGCGAACACACACACAAGCGCGGCCGCCAGCAGGGCGCGCTGAAGTCTCTGACCTGTCATGGGCATCTCCACGTCAAGAGCATAACAATGCGCGGGCAAAAGACGGAGCCCGATTACGGTCCCGGTCTTTTGGCGCCGGGCGCCGGGCACCTGGCGCATGTAGAGGGTTACGCGGACGTCAGCCCCGCGCAGCGCGCTCCAGGGTTCACGGTTCGCTACGCGTGCGGCAATGGATGGCGTCCGACGAGCAGATTCCGTGGACCACCAGCTTGTTTGAAAAGGTGGGCCCGTAGACCCGCCCGTTGGCAACGATGGGCACGCTGGTCCGTGGGGCGATCAGGCGCCGCCACAGAGGAATATCGATGCGGACGTCACTGCCGCTTCGAGCTCGATTGCTAGCCCGCGCTCGGGGGAGCAGGGTCACTGCCGGGCGGTCGTGAGGCGGTCAGAAGCGTCGTGGCGGCAAACGGATTGCCCCACCAGAATCTCCATCCCAGGCGGCGGCGGACGACATTCGACGCGCCGAGGGTCCGCAGGGCCTCGGCATAGAGTGCCGTCGCACGGATGTCCGCGATCGCCATCCGCCCTCCAGGTCTCAGGACCCGGAACGCCTCGCCGATTGCCCGCCGGCGATCCGCATTCGACTTGATGTTGTGGATGGCGAGGCTCGAGACCACCACATCGAACGTCGCATCCGGATAGGGAAGCGCGCGCATGTCGCCGGTGTCGACGTGGATCCGCTCTGCCACCCCTTCGAGTGCCGCGTTGCGCAGCGTGACGTCCCTGGCGTTGCCGGACTGATCGGTCGTGCTCCAGATATCCACGCCAGTGACACGGCCCGCAGGCAGCCGTTTGGCAACCGCGGTCAGGACCGCGCCCCGGCCGCAGCCCAGGTCGAGCACCTGCTCGTCGCCGCGCAGCCGCAGTCCGTCCAGAATCCGGTCCCACTCCTGGAACTTGCCCTGCCTGGTGGTGTACAGAAAGCTGCTGACGTTAGCGAGAAAGAAGAGGCAATAGCCGGTCATGAACGTGGCGGGGCGGGTCAGCCCGCGCTGCCAGGCACCGGCTGCGCCGAGTCCGCTGACGGCAGCGAGAACGCCGAAAATCAATGGCGCATAGGGTGCGTCGTAGCCGTAGCTGCCGCGTCTCATCGCTGGCGATTGTCAGCCAACCAGCCGTTCGGAACAAGCTTTGCGCGATCGGCAGCCAGCTCACCTTCATCAGACGCGGGCCGCTGTGCCGGACCCTGCACAGACGCCGCTCGATCACGTCGACGGAGGATCAAGCCGCTGCGGGCCAATCATCACGGCCGCCGTAATGGCGCTCGAACCCGCGAGCACGGCGGCAAGGAGCATGACCAGTCGATAGGCGTTCGCCACACCGGCGCCGCCGATTGAAGCGGGATCGGAGCGGCCGAACGCGAGGCCGAGGGCGGCAACCGCCAGCAGGCCCCCCACGCGCGCCGCGGCATTGTTGACGCCGGAGGCTGTCCCGCTCTTCTCGTCCGGCACGGAATTGAACACGGTCGCGGTCAGCGGCGCCACGCTCAGCGTCATGCCAGTGGCAACCAGGATCAGGCCGGGCAGGAAGCCGGTCCAATAGCTCGGATCCGCGCCCGACATGCCGAGAGTCAGGAAACCCGCCGCGGTGACCGATGGTCCGACGATCAGCGGCGGCCGTGAACCAAAACGCTGGACCAGTCCGCCGGACCAGCGCGAGCCAAGACCCATGAACGCCGCGAAGGGCAGGAAGGCGCCCCCGGCCGCCGTCGCGCTATAGCCGTGCACCTGGATCAGCATGAACGGCATCAGGAACAAGGCGCCGCTGAGAGCGGCATACAGCAGGATCGTCAGAACGTTGGCGCCGGCGAAATCGCGGTGCCGGAAGAGCGACAACGGCATCATCGGCGAGGCCGAGCGCGCCTCGGTCCGGACAAAGAGCCAGATCGCGGGGAGCGCGGCGGCGGCGGCGATCGCGCCAACCCGGCGCGTGCCAGCACCGAGCGCAATCAGCCCGTAGCTCAAAAGTCCCAGGGCCAATGCGGCGAAGAGGGCGCCGCGCCCGTCGAGCGGTTCAGCGCGTTTCGTTCCGCGATCGACGGGCAGCCTCAGGCCCAGCAGCATCGCCGCGGTCGCCAGAGGCAGATTGATGAAGAAGATCGCGCGCCAGCCGACCGTATCGACCAGCCACCCACCGAGCGGCGGGCCGAGCGCCGTCGTGAGGGCGCCCGCCGCCGCCCACGTGCCGATCGCGGACCCGCGCGCCTCGCCCGTGTAGGACGCGCCGATGATCGCCAGGCTGGTTGGCATCAGCAGCGCCGCGGCTGCGCCCTGCACCAGACGTGCGGTGATCAGCCATCCGGCCGCAGGCGCGAAGCCGCAGCCGATCGATGCCGCGGTGAAGCCCGCCAGGCCGACGAGGAAGACGCGGCGGCGCCCGAAGTGGTCCCCCGCCGATCCACCCAGCAGGATGAGGCTGGCGAGCGTCAGCATGTAGCCGTTGACCACCCATTGCAGCGTCGCCAGGTCCGTATCGAGGCCGCGCCGGATCGCCGGAAGCGCGACATTCACGACCGAGCTGTCGATAAAGCCCAGGCTCGATCCGAGGATGGTGGCTGGGAGAATCCATCGGCTGCTGACCGCGCCCCGATCGTCAGGCCGACGGGCCTCGGGTGTGTCACCGGGCAGCCGATGCGGATCCACCATGAACTGGCGCCTTCGTGTCTCAGCGCTGAGGCGTCTTGACCAGACGCTCCACGTCGAAGCCGTTGGCGCGAGCAGAGGCGAGAGCGGACGCATACTGGACGGCATCGAGGACGGGCGCCCGGCCGAGGATCCAGAGGTATCGCCGATCCGGCGACCCGACGACCGACCAGGAGTAGTCGTCGGCGAGGCCGAGAATCCAGTAGTCACCCCAGACGGACGGCAGGAACGACAGCACCGCCGGGGCGAAGCGCACTTTCAGTTTCGCCGACGTCCGCGTATCAACCACGCGGGCGACGCCCTTCGCCGTGGTGGGCGTGCCGTCCGCGGTCCGACACCGGTTGATGACGTCGAGGCGTCCATCGGATCGTTTGGCATAGTGAGCCACGACATCGCCGGCGCATTCGCGCTGAAAACGGTTGGGAAACCGCGCCAGCTCGTGCCAGTCGCCGAGATAGCGATCCAGATCCACATGCTCGACGGTGCGAACGGCGGTCGCGGGAGCGCTCTGCAGCGAGCTCATCAGAAAGAATGCCGCCAGCCCGAGAACGACGGTGTGGATCATGTCCCCATCGTACCTGACAGCACGCATTCGCGGTGATGGAACGCGTCCGGCGCGCCCGGCGTCGATCGCCGAACCGCTGAACGGGTCAGAACCCGGCAGCCGATGGCACGCAACGAGAGGTCCGCGCCTGCAAGTCCCGAAGCCTGAGTGATCCCGGTGATCACACCGACCGTAGTGCGGAATGGGACCTCAGTCCGACAGCGAGTAACTGGTACTCCGCCCGCCTGCCGGCTCGCGGACCAGCACCCCGCGCTCGACCAGCTGCTGGATATCCCGGAGCGCCGTATCCTGCGAGGTCTTGGTCAGGGCGGCCCACTTCGACGAGGTCAGCTTGCCTTCGAAGCCGTCCAGCAACCGGTTGATCACCAGCCGCTGACGATCGTTCAACGTCATGTCGCGCAGCTTCTCCCAGTAGCGTCCCCGCGCGATCACGCCGGCCAGCCCGGCCATCGCTCCCTCGATTGCGCGCGTCAGGCACCCGAGGAACCACTCCATCCACCGGGTGACATCCATCGTCCCCTGTTGCGTCACCTCGAGGACGCGGTAGTACTCGCTGCGCTGCTGCCGCAGCTGCGCCGACATGCTGTAGAACCGTTGCGAGCTTCCCTCGGATCTCGCCAGCGCCATGTCCGCGATCGCCCGTGCAATCCGTCCGTTGCCGTCGTCGAACGGATGAATCGTCACGAACCAGAGGTGGGCCTGCGCCGCCTTCAGCACCGGCTCAATCGTCGCGTCGCCGTTGAACCACTCGATGAACGCTCGCATTTCCTCGTCCAGCCGCCCCGCCGCGGGTGCTTCGAAGTGCACGCGCTCCCGTCCAACCGGTCCGGACACGACCTGCATCGGCGCCATCCGATCGTCACGCCACCTGCCGGCATCGATCGGGTGCATCCCGCTTCGGCCGAGCGGGAAGAGCGAGGTATGCCACGCGAACAGCCGCTCCGCCGTCAACGGCCGATCGTATCCCTGGGTGGCGTCGAGCATCATGTCCAC
>JBDTSX010000219.1:0-7775 GCA_039930925.1 Acidobacteriota bacterium
CGCCGGCGGAGTGTGGGGCTGGTTGTATATGACGGAGAACGGCGGCCGGGTGCGCGATCAGATCGAACCCAAGCTGGACGACTTCGTCAGTGAATTGACTCGCGTGCGTGGCACCGTCGAAAAAGCCCGGAACGCCGCGAACGAGGGTTGGCGTTCGCTCAACGACGTCGCCGGCAGCGCGCCGGGCCGCTGGTCGGCATAGGGGGATTGATGCCGGATCTCTCCACGACCAATCTCCTGCTTGGCATCATGGCCGCGGTCAGCGTGCTCGAGGCGCTGGTACTGATCGGCGCGGGCGTGGGGGGCTTTCTCGCCTACCGCCGCGTGATGCAGCTGGTGAACGACCTCGAGACCCGTCAGGTGGAGCCGCTCCGCCGCAAGGTCGAGGCGATTCTGGGCGACGTGCAGGCGATTACCGCACGGGTGACTCAGCAGACCGAGCGCGTGGACCACGCCATCTCCGGTACGATCGATCGGGTCGACGAAACGGCCGAACGAGTGAAGGAGTCGGTCGCCGACAGAGTGAACTCGGCGGTCGGCGTCGTCCGCGGCGTGCGGGCGGCCATCATGGCCATGATCGGCAACGACGCGAAGCGCGATCCGACAGCTTCGGCCGATGGACGGTTATGAAACGGCGGGATCGATGAGCGGCCCGAATCGTGCTGGTAATCGACAGCCACGCTAGGCAGAACGACGACGCGGAATTGGCGAGTGCCGGCCCAGTGCCGGTGGGACAACAACACGACAGGAGGCCACATGGCATACGAATACGATCGGTTGGAACGCGAAGAGGGCGGCGGATCCTTTCTGATGGGACTGCTTGCGGGAACTGTACTGGGTGCCGGGCTCGGCATGCTGTTCGCGCCCAAGGCTGGCGCGGAACTTCGGACGCAGCTTGGTGAGCAGGCAGGGCGGATCAAGACGCAGGCGGCGGACGGCTACCAGCAGGCCACCGACAAGGTCAACGAGAAGGTGAGCCAGATCGTCGATCGCGGCCGGGAAGCCTACGACCGGGCGCGAACCAGCGCAGGCGCCGCCACGGGCACCTCCGGCGACTTCGGCGGGGCGGGCCAGGGCACCTCCGGCGGCGACGACGCGGGGTCGATGACCGGGGCGGGCGCGGGCTCAGGCGCGTATTCCGGCAACCGCAGCTGACGCTGCGTTCAGTCGTTCACACGTTCAGGTCTGGACGCGTGGACGGCTGAACCGATTGTTCAACTTGAGGCGCTGCGCAGTTCGGGCGTGAGCCGCATATCCGACGGTGAGCCACCGCATGACCGAAGCATCCGCCGGAAAAATTGCCAACATCGTGATCGGCGCGGCGGTCCTCGGGGCGGCATACGTCGTCGTCAAAACGCCTCGGCTGAGACAGCTCGCATGGCGCCTGGCCGTGAACGCACTCACCGTCTCGGGGCCCGCGTGGGTCAGCCGGGAGATTCAGCAAGGGTGGAACGAGAGCGGCCGACGCCAGGCCTGATCACCGCACCCCGGGATATGATGGCCGGGTGAGTGCGCAAGCTCCCAAAGCGGAGCCGCTCCCGCTCCCTCTCCCACTGCCGTTCGTCCGGCGAGTGGTCATGCGCGGCGTCGTCGTCGTCCACCTCACCGGGCTGGCGCTGTGGCGCGGCTTCGTCAGTCTCTACAACAGCAACGACCTCACCTTCGCATCCTCAATCGCGTACTACTCGCTGCTGTCCCTGTTCCCATTTTTTCTTCTCCTCCTCGCGATCCTCAGCAACGTCACCAGCAACGGCACCGATCGCGCGGCCGTCCTGGGTTTCGTGCTGCGGTATTTCCCCCGCCAGTTCGAGTTCGTGACAACGCAGCTCGACGCCATGCAGCTGACGGGCGTACGCCTGGGTCTTGCCGGGAGTGTGCTGATGGTCTGGGCCGCGATGGGGGTCTTCAGCGCGATTACATCGGCTGTGAACTACGCGTGGGGAGTGGAGAAGCAGCCGAGCTACTTCAAACACAAGCTGATGGCGTTCGTGATGCTCGTCACCGCCAGCCTCCTGATGCTGGTCGGGCTGGTGCTGGTGAGCGCGATCAACGTTGCCGAAGCGACCTGGTTCTCCGGTGTGATCGCCCGCGCGCCGGCGCTGCTCGTGCTCCAGGGCTGGGCGCTCAAGTCCGCGAGCACGGTCCTCTTCATCCTGATCGTCGGGCTGGTGTTTTACTACGTCCCCAATGCCGCGGTGCGCTTCCGCGACGTGTGGGTCGGCGCGGTGATCACCGGGCTGCTGTGGCGCGGGGCACTCGCGGGGTTCTCGCGCTACGTCCGCGACCTGTCGCGTTTCAGCGTGCACGGATCGATCGCGGCGGTCGTGGTGTTCTTGATCTGGGTCTACATCTCCGCCGTCATCCTGTTGTACGGCGTCGAGGTGACGGCGGCGTACGCACGGTTGCGGCGGCGCCGACCCGACGAACTTCCGGCCGCGCCCACGCCGCGCATCTGAGTGTTTCGCTGCAAATCAGACTGGCGGCTCTCTTCGCGCGGCTGAGTTCAGATGCGCGGCTCGCGTGAGTGCGAGGACGTACCCCCGAATGCTTCGTGTGGAACCCGATGTCCAGCGATGGCCATCAGGTTTCCAACTCTGGATTCGCGCCGCTCACGCTCGCGACGCCTGGCGTACATGGCGGGGCAGGGAGCGTTTTCAACTCTCCCTGCAGCCGTCGTGGCGGGTTTCGAGTGATGGGATGGCTTGCCCCAGCGGAACACCGGAGCGGGTAGCTGGACAACCTTGGCTGTCCAACGTCTCTAAAAGCAATGGCAATGCCATCTGCATGGCCGCACAAAGGTTGCTGAATTTCAAGCAATACGGCAATTCCCAGCAAAGGTGATAATCACGGACCTATCACCACTATGTAATCCCTGCACGGTCACATCATCGCGCGTATGGACGGGCCACGTCTGAACTTCGGGCCGCGCAGTTTCCCACCCGACGCCGAGCTCTTCCTCATGGAGAGGACCGATCGTCCGTCGGCGCTGCAACGACGGAGACGACGAGCTAGAGCAGCATGGCGAGATTCTCGCGCCGGTTTGCGAAGATCCGCCGGGCCGGGATGAACAGCAGGACGCTGAGTCCCCAGCTGATGGCGGACCACACCAGCACAACGACCGGGACGAGGGATAGCGGTGCGAGCCAGCGTGCCGCCAGCACGATCAGCAGGGCCACCGCGCCGGCCGCGACGAAGGCCAGCATGCCGAGCAGCGCGGCAACGCCGTGGGCGTTGCTGCCCTTGCCGATGCCGTCCATGTTGACGACTCGAGGGAAGATGGCGGACAGGATCGCCGCGACCGGGGCGACCAGCAGGTAGCTGGCGATCAGCACAAGTGGGAGGGTCAGCCACAGCGCGACCGATCCACCGGGAAACGCGATCAGGCACGCCAGCACGCAGAAGAGCGCCGGGCCGGCCGCGATCAGTCCGTTCCCGACCGCCTTCCCGGTCAGGTATTCCCGATCGGTGAGTGGCGAGAGGAGTGCGCGCGTCAGACCGGCCTTGTCCACGGCGAACTGGTTCATGGCGAGCGGCAGGATCGCGATCAGGCAGACGAACGACGCGAATGAGGCCACGCCGAGTCCACTCTGGACCTCGAGCGGCCCGAGCCTGACGCCGCCGAGATTTCTGCGCATGGCGACGCTGGACAAAACCAGCATCATCACCGGCGCGAGCAGGATCGAGCGGCCGCGCGAGGTCCGCAGCGCGAGCCGGAGCTGGGCGAGCGCGACAGCCGACGCGCCGGGTGTGAGACCGGGCAGCGTACCAGCCCAGAGGGATCGCATCGGCACCGCCCGGCGAGCGCCGCTCGACCCGGGGGAATCCAGGATGCGCCGGAACGCCATCATGCCGACGGCGTGCACAAAGAGGCCGCTCGCGGCCAGCGCCAGCAAGCCGGTGGTGGCGAGCCCCATTTCGCGCCGTGCCGCCGCGCCGGTCGCGCTCGCGTAGAGCTCGGAGGGATACGCCGCGAAGGCCTTCGCGCCCGCCGAACCGACCCACCCCGGCATCGTCAGTCCCCGACTGACCACGTGCCCGCTCGGTCCTTGCGGCTGACGCCGACCGTCGTGCAGCAGGCCCGGCAGCATGCTCGCGGCCGGCACGATCAGGATGAACAGCAGCGCGAGGAGCTCACCCCTCCGCCGGTCACGCACGGCCAGGTGGAGGAGGCTCGTTGCAAGCGAGGAGATGCCCACCACGACCAGCACGAGCAACCCGCCGGCAACGAGCGCGGCGACGGCCGCCGTGAATGCCCCCCCGGCCGCCAGCCCGAGCGGGACGCACAGAAGCAAGGGCAGCATCAGGATGACCCAGAAGTCGCCAAACACGGAGACGGACTGCGCGACGTAGAGCGTGCTGCGGGAGATCGGCAGCAGGAGCATGCGGACCGGATTGGTCCGGTCGCCGGCCGGCAGCAGCAGGGGACCGACGATCGCCAGGACCGGCACGCTGATCAGGACGAAACGCGCGATCTCGAAGATCAGCGGCCGACCGGACTGCGTGAGGCCGTAGCCGGCGGCGACGCCCATGACGGCGAGCCCGAGGCCGGCCGGGAGGATCAGGATTCCCGCCATGATCGGGCCGAGTTTTTCGATCGCGAGCGAGAACCGTTCGAGTGTGTCGCGCGCGCCTGTCTGTTCGAGCGAGTTGATCAGCATCCGCCAGCGCAGCCACGCGAACGCGCGAAGAATTCTCAGCACTTCAGATCCAGTCGAGCTCGGCGTGGGGCTTCGTCTCGCCGCCGACGAGGCCGATGAACAGCTCCTCGAGCGTCTGGCCGATGGCGCTGCCGGCCCGCAGTTGCGCGATGGTGCCCTGGGCGACCATCTTCCCGTGCGCGATGACGCCGATGTGGGTGGAAAGCCGCTCGACGATCTCCAGGATGTGCGAAGTCAGGAAGATGGTGCCGCCCCGGGCGACGAACGACAGGAGCAGATCCTTCATCTGCCGCGAGGCCACCGCGTCGATGCCTTCGAAGGGCTCGTCCAGGAACAGCAGCCTCGGGCCGGGCAGCAGTGCCGCGGCGAGCGACAACTTCTTGCGCATCCCGTGCGAGAAGTCGGCGACCAGTGTCGTCCCGGAGCGCGTCAGCTCCATGACGTCGAGGAGATCGGCCGAGCGCTGGCGCGCGGTGGTGCTGTCGATCCCGTGCACCTGCGCGACGAAGGTCAGCGTTTCCTGCGCGGTCAGCCGATCGAACAGCGCGAGATCTTCAGGGACGACGCCGGTGCGCCGCTTGACCGCGACCGGATCGGCCAGCGGGTCGAGACCGAGAATCGTCATCGTGCCCGACGTCGGGCGGAGCAGTCCGGTGAGGCACTTGATGGTCGTGGATTTGCCCGCGCCGTTAGGACCAAGGAATCCATACAGGCTGCCCGCCGGCACCGCGAGATCGATTCCGTCCACGGCTCGGAAGCTCCCGAAGTCGCGCGTCAGGCCGGTGGTCTGCACGGCGAAATCCATCGTCATGGCCGGGATTGTATCCCGTCCGCACCGCGCGACCGCGCGACCGCGGTGACGATCGCTGACGCAAACTGCGCCAGATCGTCAGCCTTCCTCGCGGTGATCACGCCGCCGTCTTCCACGACCGGCCGGTCGACGTACAGGCCTCCCGCATTCTTGAGGTCGACCGCGATCGACGGCCAGCACGTCAGGGTGCGCCCGGCGACGGCGTCCGCGGAGATCAGCACCTGCGCGCCGTGGCCGATCGCGCCGACGGTCCGGCCGGTCGTGAGCGCCTCGCGCACCAGGTCGAGCATCGCGTGCCGCATGCGGATGCGGTCCGGCGCGTAGCCGCCGGGTATGACGATGGCGTCGAACAGCTGCTTGCGCGCGGCGACGGCCGTCATGCCGGAGGTGACGATCCGCCCGCGGCGTCCTGTGTACGCGCGATGTGCGAACGGCCCGACGATGGTGACCTGCAGCCCCGCGGCACGGAGGCGTTCGACCGCGCCGCTCAGTTCGTCATCATCGAAGCCGTCCTCAATCAGGATTGCCACGCGCGCGCCGTGCTCCGTCATGCCGATGATTGTAGCGGCAAGGTGAAACCGCGCGAGTCGATCGCGCTGTCTGACGTGGTACGATGACCGTATGAAAACGCTGGTGATCAGCGGCGGCGGCAGTTCCCTCCCCGGCACCCTGCGCGACGTCATCGCGCACGGAAGCACGTCGCTCGAGGAGCGCCGTGCCGCGGATCTCGACCCCGCCGGGCCCCTGTCGGATGCGGATCGCGTCGTCTTCTGGACGACGGGCGATGCGGCCGTTCGGGCGCTCGCGGCGCGCTACGCCCGTGCCGAGAACGCGGAACGGAAGGAAGTCGTCGTCTACATCACGACCGCGGCGGAAGAGAAGGTGCCGGATCTCTCGACCGACGAGATCTATCTCTGGCCTCAGGACGAAGACAGCCTGATGCTGGTGTTCATGACCGGGGCGTGACACGCATGAACCGTCTCGCGCGCGAGCGCAGCCCCTACCTGCTGCAGCACGCTGCCAATCCGGTCGAGTGGTTCCCGTGGGGTGACGAGGCGTTCGATCGGGCCCGCAGCGAAGACAAGCCGATTTTTCTGTCGATTGGGTATTCGACGTGCCACTGGTGCCACGTGATGGAGCACGAGTCGTTCGAGAACCCGGCGATCGCCGAGGTCCTGAATCGCGACTTCGTGTCGATCAAGGTGGACCGCGAAGAGCGTCCGGACGTCGATCGGGTGTACATGTCCTTCGTGCAGGCGACCACCGGGTCGGGTGGCTGGCCGATGAGCGTGTTCCTGACGCCGCAGCTGAAGCCGTTCTACGGCGGCACGTATTTCCCCCCCTCATCGCGCTGGGGACGTCCCGGGTTCACCGATCTGCTCGGCGAGCTCGCACGCGTCTGGAAATCGGAGCGGCCGAAAGTCGAGGCGGCGGCGAAGGAGCTGCTGCAACGGCTCCGCAGCGTGACCGGATCGGCGGGCGGCGCGCGCGCGGAATCAGAGGTCGCTCCTCCGGCCGCGCTCGACACGGCCGTCGCCCAGTTCGAGGCGGCGTTCGATCGACGCCGCGGCGGCTTCGGCGACGCGCCCAAGTTTCCACGTCCTTCGGAGCTGCTGTTCCTGCTGCGCGAGCACGCGCGGCGGTCCTCGACCGGTGGGATGCCCGATGAGCCGCTGCAGATGGCCGCGGAGACGTTGCGGGCGATGGCGCTCGGCGGCATGCGCGATCACATCGGCGGCGGATTCCATCGTTATTCGGTTGACGGCGACTGGCGCGTGCCGCATTTCGAAAAGATGCTGTACGACCAGGCGCAGCTGATCCTCGCCTATCTCGAAGCCGCGCAAGCGACGGGCGAGGAGTTCTATGCGGCCGTCGCGGAAGACACGCTGGCCTACGTCCGGCGCGACCTGACCGATCCAGGCGGCGGGTTCTACTCGGCCGAGGACGCCGACAGCGTGCCGCCGGACCACGCGCACATACCGGGCGCGTACAAGTCCGAAGGGGCGTTCTACATCTGGTCGGACGAGGAGATCGGTGCGCTCCTCGGCGACGACGCGGCGATCGCGCGGCGGCGCTTCGGCATCGAGCCGGAGGGCAACGCGCCGAACGACCCGCAGAGAGAGTTCACCGGCAAGAACCTGCTCTATACCGCGCAATCCATCGAGGACGTCGCCGCGGCCATCGGCCGGCGCGTCGACGACGTGATCGCCGCGCTCGGCCGCGCGCGCCAGGCGCTGTTCACCCATCGCGAGCAGCGGCCGCGCCCGCACCTCGACGACAAGATCCTGACCGCCTGGAACGGCCTG
>JBDTSX010000220.1:0-7750 GCA_039930925.1 Acidobacteriota bacterium
GTCGAGGCGCAGAGCACCGCCGCGATGCTGACGACCTTCAACGAGGTGGACATGTCGGCGGTGATGGCGGTCCGCGAGCGCCACAAGCAGTCGTTCAAGGAGCGGCACGGCACCGGCCTGGGCATCGCGTCCTTCTTCGTCAAGGCCTCGATCGGCGCGCTCCGCGCATTCCCGAGGATCAACGCCGAGATCCAGGGAGACGAGATGGTGCTGAAGCACTACTACGACATTGGCGTCGCGGTGGGTGCGAGCGAAGGACTGGTGGTCCCGGTGCTGCGCGACGCGGATCGGATGTCGTTCGCCGAAATCGAAAAGCAGATCCGCGCCTTTGCCAAACGCGCAGAGGACGGAACGCTGTCGCTGGCCGATCTCAAGGGCGGGACGTTCACGATCACGAACGGCGGTGTGTTCGGCTCGCTGATGAGCACGCCGATTCTCAACCCGCCGCAAGTCGCCATCCTCGGCCTGCACGCGATCCAGCCGCGGCCGGTTGCGGTCAACGGCGACGTGGTCGTGCGCCCGATGATGTATCTCGCCCTGACCTACGATCACCGCATCGTCGACGGCTCCGAGGCGGTGCAGTTCCTCGTCCGCATCAAGCAGTTGATCGAAGATCCCGCGGCGCTGCTGCTGGATTGACGGCACGCGGGCAGCGCGAGCCGTCAGCCTGCCGCCACTGCGCCAGCGCGTGTCACACCCCGACGCCCGAGCGCCGGCCGGACCGCACCGGCCGTGCTACCATCGGGTCCTCCGGCGACTCTTAGCGGTACCACTCGCATGTCCGTCTGATGGCCACCTACACAGCAAAAGACATCACCGTCCTCGAAGGACTCGAGCCCGTACGCAAGCGGCCGGGCATGTACATCGGCGGAGTGGGCGCCACTGGCCTCCATCATCTCGTCTGGGAGATTCTCGACAACTCCATCGACGAGGCGATGAACGGCTATGCCTCGAACATCACCGTCACGCTTCATGAAGACGGATCCTCGATCACGATCGCGGACGACGGGCGCGGGATTCCGGTAGACAAGCACCCCAAGACAAAGAAGAGCGCCGTCGAAGTGATCTTCACGACGCTCCATGCCGGCGGTAAGTTCGATGCCGGCAGCTACAAGACCGCGGGCGGCCTGCACGGTGTCGGCGCCAGCGTCGTCAACGCGCTGTCGAAGGAGCTGTTGGCGACGATCCGGCGTGACGGGGCCGAGTGGGAGCTGCGGTTCAAGCAGGGACAGCCGGTCGGCGCGTTGAAGAAAAACGGTCCGGCGCGCGGCAGCGGCACGACCGTGTTCTTCCGCCCCGACTCGACGATCTTTCCGAAGGTCGAATTCGACGCCGATACGATCAAGCAGCGGCTCGAAGTATCGAGCTACCTGCACAAGGGCGTGAAGATCGTCTTCGAAGACGAGGCGAAGAAGGAGAAGCACCTCTTCCAGCACGTCGAGGGGCTGGCCGACTACCTGAAGACGATCCTGCGCGAGCGCACCGCGGTGCCGGTCCACGAGGCGCCGTTCACGCTGTCGAAGGACGGTGAAGACACCGGCATGCGCATCGACCTCGCGCTCCAGTGGACGCAGTCGACCGACGAGCACGTGCGCAGCTACGTCAACGGCATTCCGACGGGATCGGGCGGCACGCACGAGAACGGCTTCCGCGCCGGGCTCGGCAAGGCGGTGCGGAACTTCATCGAGACGCACAACCTCTCGCCGAAGGGGGTCACGCTGACGGCGGAGGACATTCGCGAAGGGCTGGTCGCGGTCCTGAGCGTCTTCGTCGCCGAGCCGCAGTTCCAGGGGCAGACCAAGGATCGCCTGAACAACCCGGAGGTCATGTCCGGCGTGGATTCGCAGGTTCGTCCGGCGCTCGAGCACTGGCTGAACACCAACATCACGATTGCCGAGTCGATCGTCGCCCGCGTGATCCTCTCCGCGAGAGCCCGCGAAGCCAGCCGTGCGGCGCAGCAGGAAGTGACCAGGAAGAGCGCCACCTCGGGACGCCTGACGCTCCCGGGAAAGCTGAGTGATTGCACCTCGCCCGGCCTGGCCGACAGCGAGCTCTTTGTCGTTGAAGGGGATTCGGCAGGAGGGTCCGCGAAGCAGGGTCGCGATCGCGCGCGCCAGGCGATCCTTCCGCTGCGCGGCAAGGTGCTGAATACCGAGAGCGTCCCGCTGTCGAAGGTGCTCGAGAACAAGGAGCTGTCCGACCTCGTGACGGCGCTCGGCTGCGGCCTCGGCAACAATTTCGACCTGGCGAAGCTGCGCTACGGGCGGGTCATCATCCTGTCGGACGCGGACTCGGACGGCCACCACATCGCCACGCTCCTGCTGACGTTCATCTACCGCCATATCCCCGGACTGATTGCCGCCGGCCGCGTCTTCCTCGCCCAGCCGCCGCTCTATCGCATCGACATCGCGAAGGAGACGTTCTGGGCGCTGGACGATGCGCATCGAGACCGGCTGCTGAAGGTGCACGGGAACGGGCGATCGAGTCCGGAGATCACGCGGTTCAAGGGTCTGGGTGAAATGATGCCCAAGGTGCTCTGGGAGACCACGATGAACCCTCGAACGCGGCGGCTCCTGCGGGTCGAGATCCTGGATCAGCTCACGACCGATCGCGTCATCAACGAGCTCATGGGGAAGGATCCCTCTGCTCGCTTCCGGTTCATCATGGACCGGGCGGAGGAAGCCGAGGAGCTCGACGTCTGATGCACGCCCGCAGGGCGCGACAGACGGAGGCTGCCGAATGACGCCGCGCGGCTGGCTCCTGCTGCTCTGCGTTGATTTGTCGTTGGGGGAGCCGGTGAAGCTGGCGCGCGAGGTGACGGCGACGCTGGGATCACTCGGGATGCGGGGGTCGCCGGCGGTCGTCGAACTGGCGGTGCATGCCGCGGTTGCGGCGGTGGCGGTGGCGGCCGGATGGGCCTTGTCGATCGGGAATCCGGGAGCGCCCGGGTTTGCGGCGGTCGCGATTCTGGTGTCCGCGGCGGCGTCGGTGCAGTCGTTGTACTGGTCGGTCCTGCCCTCGAGCACGATGCCGGGCGACCGGCTGCCGCTGGCACTCGCGGCAATCGCACACGCGGCGGGGTGGATGGTGTATCTCCGAAGATCCCGCCGCGTGCGCGCCCTTTACGGGTAATCGCTTACTTCTTGCTCTTCGCCATCCCGGCCGCCTTCACCTTGGTGATCTTGGTGGCGGTCGTGTCCGAGTGCGTGACCATGACCCAGTCGCCGGCCTTGAGCTTGGCGAGTGATGCCACGGCTGCGCCGGTGGCGGTCAGCGTCATGTTGGCGCCGGCGGCATCCTTGACCGTGATGGTCTTGGCAGCTGCGTCCATCGACACAACCTCGGCCTTCATGGCCGCCGCCTTCATGGCCGGCTTCGCGTCAGCCTTGGGCGCCATGGTGGACTGGGGAGCCTTCATTGCCGGCTTTGCGGCCGGGGTCTGTGCGCTGGCCACGGCGACGGTCGCGACAGCAACGGCGAGAGCGATAACAATCTTTTTCACAGTGCCTCCTAGAGTGGTCGGGTAACAGAGAGTTCAAGTGCACCTGCGCCACTGCAATGGAATTGCCGCTCATCGAAATGCCCCAGACGGAACCACAAATTGTTTCTCGACAATCACTTAGATGGCCTGCTCGCTGCACCTAAGCGATTGGCGCCGATGCACAACCGCCACAGCGGGGCGTTTCAGAGAGTCCCTGGCCCACAGATGAGCACGACCTTCCCGACCTGATCTCCGGACTCCAGGCGGCGGTGCGCGCCGGCCGCGTCCGTCAGGGGGAACGTGCGATCGATGACCGGCGCAACCCGGCCGTCGGCCAGCATCGGCCAGACGTGTTCTTCGAGCTCACCGGCGATTGCGCCTTTTTCCGCGACGCTGCGTACACGCAGCGTCGAGCCGGTGACGGTCAGGCGCTTGCGGAGGACCGCGGCGAGGTCGACCTGCCCGCGCGAGCCTCCAATCACTCCGACCTGCACGAGCCGCCCGTTCAGCGCGAGACACTCCAGGTTGCGCGCGAAGTAGTCCCCCCCGACGATATCCAGAATCACGTCGACGCCGTCCGGCGCCTCCCGACGCACCACCTCGACGAAATCGGCGGTGCGGTAGTTGATCGCGATCGCGGCGCCGAGCCGCCGGCACGCCTCGCACTTGTGGTCCGATCCCGCGGTGGCCAGGACCACCGCGTCGGCCGCGCGCGCGAGCTGAATCGCCGTCGTCCCGATGCCGCTCGTGCCGCCGTGCACCAGCACCCGTTCCCCCGCGCGAAGGGCGCCGCGCTGGAACAGGTTGGTCCACACGGTGAAAAAGGTTTCGGGGATGGCCGCCGCGGAGCTCATCGACATCCCGTCCGGAATCGGTAAGCACTGCGGAGCGGGGACGGCGCAGTATTCGGCATACCCGCCGCCGGCGACCAGCGCGCAGACCGTGTCACCCGGCTGCCATCGCGAGACGCCGGGCGCGCCGGTCGCGGCCTCCCCGCCGACTTGCACGATGGTGCCGGCGATCTCGAGCCCGGGGATGTCGGATGCACCGGGCGGGGGAGGATACTTTCCGAGCCGCTGCATGATGTCGGGCCGATTGACTCCCGCGGCTTCGACTCGTACCAGCACCTCGCCGGGGCCCGGCTGCGGAACCGGCCGCTCGACCGCGCGCAGCACCTCCGGACCGCCGGGGCTGGTGATCTCGATCGCGGTCATGCGTGATGGGACGTGCAACATGCCTCAGATTCTACAAGGGCTGGTTGCTGCCGTTTCACACCGCGTCCTGTCCGGCTTCAGCGGCTTCGTCTGCGTGATGTCCCGACCTCCTCTCTGATCACACGAAGGTACACTTCAGCAGTGACCCCCTCGGTGCGGCGGGTCCGTGGCTGGACGAGGTGCGCGGCAAGAGCATGGCCCTGACTCCCCTGACGACCGATCTGTACGAGCTCACCATGATGGCGGGCTACGTGAACGCCGGGCGCCATCGCGCGCGCGCCACATTCGAGCTGTTCGTGCGCCGGATGCCGCCGAATCGTTCGTGCCTGATCGCCGCCGGGCTCGAGCCGGCCCTGGACTACATCGAAGGCCTGCGCTTTAAACCGGAGGACATTGCGTGGCTCCAGGCACTGCCGGTTTTTGCCGGGGTCGGCGCCCCGTTTTTCGACTACCTGCGCGGCTTCCGCTTCACGGGTGACATCTGGGCGGTGCGCGAGGGGACGCCGTTTTTTCCGAACGAGCCGATCCTGCGCGTGACCGCGCCGCTCGCCGAAGCGCAGCTGCTCGAGACCGCCCTCCTCGCGATCCTGAATTTCCAGACGAGCATCGCCAGCAAAGCGCATCGGGTCGTCCAGGCCGGCGCGGGACATCCGGTGATGGAGTTCGGCGCACGGCGCGCGCACGGCATCGATGCCGCAATCTACGCGGCCCGCGCCGCCTACGTCGGCGGCTGCGCCGGCACGTCGCTCGTCGAGGCCGGCCGTCGGTTCGGGATTCCGGTTTCCGGCACGATGGCGCACTCCTGGGTGTTGGCGGCGCCAAGCGAGCTCGAGGCGTTCATGACCTTCACGGCGTTGTACGGCCGCGACACCGTCTTGCTCCTCGACACCTACGACGTCGCAGCGGCCGCGGCGATCGTCGCGCGGTCCGGGCTGCGGCCCGCCGCCGTGCGCATCGACAGCGGCGACCTGCTCGCCTTGTCCCGGATGGTGCGAGAGGTGCTGGACCGCGGCGGCCTCGCCGAGACGCGCATCCTGGTCAGCGGCGATCTCGACGAATGGAAGATTCGCGACCTGGTCGCCGCCGGGGCGCCGATCGATGGCTTCGCGGTCGGGACGGCGCTGACCACCTCGGAAGACGCCCCGGCGCTCGGCGGCGTTTACAAACTGGTCGAAATCGAAGAGGACGGGCAGGTGCGGCGAGTCATGAAACGCAGCACAGGGAAAACGACCTGGCCGGGACGCAAGCAGGTGTGGCGGATGGTCGAGGACGGCCGGGCCGTTCGCGACATCATCGGCCTGGAGGCGGGGCCGAGCCCACTCGACGGACCCGGTTTCGCGCCGGATGCGCAGCCCCCCGCCGGAGCCATCGCGCTTCTGGAGCCCGTCGTCCGTGGCGGGGTACGCCTCCCGCAGCCGCCGTCGCTGACGGACGCGCGCGCGTACCGTGCCGAAATGATCGCGCTGCTGCCGCCGGGGTTCAGCCGGCTCGACGATCCGCCGGACTATCCGGTGGACCGCACCGAGGCGCTGCAGCAGTTGATCGATGCCGCCGGCGTGATAGGGTAAATTACCTACGACGTCGCATCACGTCAGTGGAGAGAAACCGGCTATGAAACTTTGGTCAGTCACGATATCGATGGCGATCGCCACGGCCGTTGCTGTCGGCGCCAGTGCGCAGGCGCCCACGACGCCGGCGAAGAAGCCCGCCGCACCTGCGGCAGGCACGGCCGCGAAAAAGCCCGCGACCGGACAGGCCGCCACTCCGGCGAAGCCTGCTCCAGCGAGGCCTGCCGGGGCGCGAGGCCGCGCGTCGGCGGCGCCGACAGCGGCAGCAAGACTGGCCAGGCTGAAGAATCCGGCGGGACTGAAAGAGATGGCGCCCCCCACGTTCAACGCCGCGTTCAACACCACCGCGGGACCGTTCGTCATCCAGGTCCATCGCGACTGGGCGCCGAAGGCCGCGGACCGTTTCTACAACCTGGTCAAGAACGGCTTCTTCACCGGCAACGGGTTCTTCCGCGTGCTCCCGAACTTCATGGTCCAGTTCGGCATTCACGGCACGCCGTCGATTCAGTCGGCGTGGCGGGATGCGAACATCACCGACGATCCGGTGAAGCAGAGCAACAAGCGCGGCTACATCACCTTTGCGATGACCCCCCGCCCGGACACCCGGAGCACCCAGGTGTTCATCAACTTCAAGGACAACGCCAGTCTCGATGGTCAGGGATTCGCGCCGTTCGGCGAAGTGATCTCCGGCATGGAGAACGTTGACAAGATCAACCCGGAATACATGGAACGCCCTGATCAGGGCGCGATCCAGGCCCGCGGCAACACGTATCTGAAGGCTTCCTTCCCGAAGCTCGACTACGTCCTCTCCGCGGCCATCGAAAAGGCGCCGGTCGCGCCGAAAGCGGTGCCCTCGAAGTAAGCCGCCTTATCTGAGTCGAATCTCCCCGAGCGCGGCGCCGCGGTCGTCGGCGCGGGCGCGATCGACGCGGATGTCGATTCGCCGCACCCGGCGTCCCGCCGGCGGAGGCAGGCGCACGACGGCGGTGCGCCACGCGCTGTCGGCGAGTGTCAGGCGATCGACGGGTCCGTCATCGAGCGTGACGGAGATGACCACCGGCCAGTCGCCGGGAGCGTCGAACGTCGTGCGCAGCGGGATCTCGGCGAGATGCGCGCCGGACGGGACGAAGAGCGAGGCGTGTCCGCCCATCCAGCGGAAGCGCGTGCCGTCAGCAGCGGTTTCCCACCTGCCGACTCCCGACGTGAGTCCAGCCAGCCACGGAGGATCGCGCAGGTACCAGAGGCCGGCCGCAAGGCCACTGGCGAGCAGCAGCGCGAGGACGCCGCGTCGGGTTCCTGTTCCTAGTGCCATCGCAGGAAGACCGCGCGGTATTGTTCCCATGTGGTGTCGCTCATCGGCAGCACGCCGTTCCAGTACTGCAGCATCTGAAAGATCGAGAGTGCGATCGCGAGCGCCGCCACGACTGTCGTGGCGGCCAGCGTTGCCGGCCGCCTGGCCGCCCAGGTGTAGAACGCGGCGAGGCCGA
>JBDTSX010000221.1:0-7736 GCA_039930925.1 Acidobacteriota bacterium
TGAAAGCGACGATATAGAAGCGATGGCGCTCGGCGAAAGCCAGCGTCTCGTTCAACGTGTCGCCATTGTCTTCGTCGTAGCCGAGGATGAACGTGACGTACAGCCGGATGGAGTGGCGCCGCAAGTTCTCGAGCGCTTTCTCGTAGACGCGAGGCGAATACGGATCGACGCCTGGAGGCAGATCGATCTCGGATCGTGTGACATGCAGGAAGCTGAGCGGGTGATCGGCGGCGAGCTGCCGCGCTTCGTCAGCGCTGACGACGTCGTAGGGGACCGAGGACACCGCGGAAGCCTGGTCGGGCGCCGGACGCAAGGCGCGGAACGGATGGATCGAAGCCATCCGGTCATTGTAACCCGTCGGCTTTCAGGCCGGGTGTGGCCAGACCGAGACGCTACCGTCGTCGCGCCCGGGTGGCCGCGAGAACGTCAACGCTGCGCGACGGCGCTGTCTCCGGGCTTCTGGCGTGGGCCCTCTGCTTCGACCGTGGCCGACAACTCCTGCCACATGCGCTCGCGGACCAGGTGGAACGCAGGAAGGGTGCGGACGGGAATCGGCTCGCCCGGCGGCATCCGGTTGTGTTCGCTCAGCGGGTTGACGAAGACCCCGTCTTTCTTGAGACGGTAATCGAGATGCGGCCCGGTCGCCGTGCCGGTCGCGCCCACTCGTCCGATGAGCTGTCCCTGGCTGACGTGAACGCCGCTCCGAATGCCGGCGCCGAACGCGGAGAGGTGCAGATAATAGGTCTCGAACCCGCTGGCGTGGCGCATGTGCACCATGTTGCCGCCGCCCCCGCTCCAACCGGCCGACACGATGGTGCCCGCGGCGACGGCGACGACCGGAGCACCAGTCGGCGCGCCGTAGTCCACGCCGAGATGCGCGCGATAGGTACGGAAGACCGGATGCAGGCGGCTTCGCGAGAAGGTGGACGTGATGCGCGGTTCGAACCGAAGCGGTGTCCGCAGGAAGAAGCGTTTCAGCGAGCGGCCGTCCTGGTCGTAGAAGGCCGACGCGCCGGTGACCGGATCGGTCCAGCGGTACGCCTGATGGACCTGCCCGCCGGCGGTGAACCGCGCGCCGAGGATGGCTCCGTATCCGGCAAACTGCCCCTCGCGCGTCAGCCGCTCGAACAGCACCTCGAAGCCGTCGCCCTGCTGGAGATCGCTGTCGAAGTCGATCTGGCCGCTGAACATGTCCGCAAGCGTCATGGCCAGCTGGATCGTCTCCCCCGCTTCCTCGACCGCGGCAATCACCGAGGTGTGCCCGGCGTCAATCCGTCCCCGCACCGTGGCGATCGCTTTCTCCTTCTCGTACGACGCGACTTCCGCCTCGAGCTTCGAAGGCTCGGCCGGGTTGTGCGCGACGATGCGGAGAAAGCTGTCGCCGTCGATTTGATACTCGAACTCGCGCAGCAAGCCATCGAGCGACAGCACCAGGCGATAGGGACGGTCGGCGCGGAGGTGCCGGAGGTCGAACACGGACCGCGCGGCACGGACGGTGGCGTCTACGAGCGTGTCCGAGAGCCGGGAATCGCGCAGCAGGCTGTCGAGCGTCGCGTGGCGCGGCACGAGCGCCTGCACGGTTTTCGTGTCGACACGTAATAAGACGTCAGCATGATCAAGGGGAACAGGCGCCTGGGGGCGATCCGCGCATCCAGCCGTGATCGCGCCCAGCGAGAGCATCAAAAGGATTCGCCGGCTCATTCTGGCGGGCAGTGTATCAGTACGACCGGGGAGCGGCTCAAGGGGTGGATTGGAACCGTCCCCAAGAGCCACCGGTCGAGAACGCCGCCCGGTACGCCGTCAACGCGCGGCCATCAGCCACACACCCCAGCCCCCCGCGGCGCGGCTGTGATACGCGACGCGCCGGCCGTCCGGCGCCCAGGTATATTCCTCCGCCGACGGGTCGGACAGCACCTTGCGCATCGAGCCGTCGGCCATTTCGAGGAGCCAGGTGCCGTCGTGGAAGACCTGGAACATCACCCGCGAGCCGTCGGGCGACACAGCCGGCGTGCGGACCAGGCGCCCCTTGACCGGCGAGGGATAGACGCGGGTTCCACCGGTCACGAGGTCGAGCACGACCAGGCGCTCTTCATGGCTGTACGCGATCCTCCGGCCGTCGGGGAACCATGAGGCGCCCCAGGGCTGGCCGACGCGATAGGAGGTGAGGCGGCGCGTTTGTCCGGTCGAGAGATCGGCCGTCCAGAGATTCCACACCCTCGGCCGATCCGCTTCGGCGCGGACGAACGCAATCGTGCCGCCGTCAGGCGACCAGCTGGGTATCGCGGCAAACCCCTGGCCGCTTATTCGCAACACGTTCTTCCCGTCGGCATCAGCGACATAGACGCCGCGCTCGCCGTCGCGATCGGAGTCGAACGCGATCCGGCGGCCATCCGGCGACGGACGCGCATGGAAGTTGCGCGCGCGATCGTCCACGACGCTGGTGATCCGGAGAATCGCGCCCTGGCTGTCGGTATCGGCGCGCATCAGGGCGCTGCCGCCGTTCGTCTCCGTCTGATAGAACATGGCGCTCCCGGCGCTGTCGAAGGACGGCGAGTAGGTCACGCCGTCCGGAATCCCGGCGGCCGGATGCGCCTCGACCGGCGGGGCGACGGACCGGCGCACGGCCTCGGGCGTCGAGGCCGCCGACTGCTGCGACAAAGCCGACGCGACAGGCGACACGCCGACGGGCGGCTGGTTGACCGGCTGGCGCGCTGGGGCCGGCGCGGCAACTGTCGGAGTCGGCGTATCCAAGGTGCGCGCTGCCGCAACCATCGGAGTTGGCGTATCCAGCGTGCGCGGCGCGGTACTCCTGGACCCCGTGGGCGCCGAGCCCACGGTTTGGGGCGTTGGGGGCGAAGACGCGGCTCGATCCCACAGGGCCGGGGGAATCCCGAGCGCCAGCAATGCGGGGATCGCAAGCGCCGCCGCCCACCGTCGCCGCGAGCGCCGCGGCGCTTCCAGAGGCTGGAACGGGGCGAGCACCGCCGGCGCCGGCTCCACCTCGATCGGGATCGGAATCTCGGCTGTCTCCGGCGCCCCGAGCCGCCGCTCGGGCTGCCATTCGTCGAACAGCGGCAATACCGTGTGAACGACGAGCTGCTCGTCGAGGCCGGCGGCCTGCGCGTACTGGACGATGTGCTGGCGGCCGCGTTCGGAATCCGGCCAGTTGCGCAGGTAACCCCATTCGAGCTCGCACAACAGGCGCGCGGAAATCTGGCTCCGGCGAGAGATCTCGGCAAGTGTCAGCCCGGTCGCGCGCCGGGCCCGTCTGATGTCGGACACGGTCAGCGGAGAGGAGCGACGACGTCGGTCGAGCGGGACCGGCACCAGGGCTTCACGCCGCCGGTTGGTGGAAAGCGCCAGGCCGGTGTACGGCGACAGCACCGTGCCGGGTACTGTCTCCACCGGCGACGGAACCAGGCGGGCGGTATGCTGCGCGACCAGATCGCGCACCACGACCTCGACCTCATACGAGGCGAAGCGAGTGAGCGCCTGCGCAAAGCTCTCGAGGGAATCGTAAGGAGGCAGGTCCAGCGTGCGGAGCGCGCGCGCCAGCACCAGGCGGAGCGCCCCAGGTACCCGCTCCATTGCGGGCGCGGTAAACGCCGGCAGCAAGTCCTCGAGCAGGCAGGCGGCCCGGATCACGGTCCGGTCGTCAGCGGCGACCGGCCCTTCAACCGACACCGCACCGGAGGGAAACAGCCGGATCACGTGCGCGGACGGCACGCCCGGCAATTCTCCGCGCGACACGCGCAGCGCGACCTCGCGCACGATCGTCGCGGCCGCAACGTGGTCGAGATGGATTCCTGACGCGGTGAGGTCCGCGAGGGTAACAGGGAGTTCATGGGGCATGTCGGCCCCGCAGGTTGCGACAATCCTGCCATCGGCGACGTGCGGCCATTTACGAGAATTACCGCCGAAACAACGTCATAAACTTGAGAACACCCGCCGGTCGCCCTTGCTGATGAGCGTTAAAGAGGGCACCCGTCCTTCGAAATTACACGCCTCGTCCATACATCCATACGCGCAGCTGACTATTTTGTCAGCTTCACCTGGATCATCTTCTTGAACTTGACGGGCGCGCCATTGACGGTCGCCGGCTGGTAGCGCCACTCGCGCGCCGCGGCCATCAGCATCTGGTCGTAGCGGAAGTGCATGGGCGATCGGATCACGATCATCGAGACACGCCCCTGCTCGTCGATCACAATCTCCATTAGGCCGTTGTCGCGCGTCTGGCTGGCGATCGGCATCGGCACGGGCGGGAGATCCTGACGGATCACGACCGGGAGCGTGACACCGGCCTCGTCGCCGGTCCACACGTGCGACGCCGCCGGCACCACCGGCGGGGGCGGAGCGACTGGCGCCGGCGGCGCCGGCGCCGGCTCTTCTTTCTTGGGCTCGGGCGGTGGAGCGGCAGCCGCGCTCGCCAGATCGAGAAAACCGGAAACGAGGACGCGCAGGTCGCTCAGCCGGCCGCCCATCTGCGGGTCATCGAGCAGCGAGTCGAGCGCCCGGAACTGCCGCTCAGCCGACGCGTACTCCTTGTGGTCGAATGCCGCCTTGGCGAGCGTGTAGTGCGCGCTCGCAATCTGCGGCAGCAGGCGCTGACGCACATCGCTGAACGCGGTGCGCACCCGCGGCGACGCATCCGCCTCGCCGGGAACGAACAGCGGATCCACGGTCACGACCGCCGCGATGGCACTCTCCGCTTCGCTCCCGCGGCCGAGCGCGAGCAGGCAGAGCGACCGATACTGCTCGACCGACTTGCGGTCCAGCACGACCCCGTCCGAGGGGCGCATGCCGTTCAGGACGGCCAGGGCTTCGTCATACCGCGCCGAGGCGTACAGGTCCCGCGCCGCGGCAAGCGGATTCGCCTGCTGCGCGTACACGGGCGTCGCGAGCGCGACCACGGTCCACAGGGTGGCGACTATTTTCATGGCTCAATCCCTAATCACTGATCACTGATCGCGAATCACTCATCGCCGAATCGCTCATCGCTGAATCGCTGAATCGCTGAATCGCCGAATCGCCGAATCGCCGAATCGGCAATCATCAACGCCGATTTTTGTGGCGTCCGGCTTCAGCCGGACGAGGCGCTGCTCGCCCGAGTCGGTCGCGAGGGCGGCGTCACTTCATGTCGACGCTCAGGCGGGTCGGACCCGCGAGCGTGACCGACACGGCGTGGCGCTTCTCGCCGAGCTGCGGGTGCTTGAAGACGACTTCGTGCGGGCCGATCGTCACCGACACGTTGCCCATCGGCGTTTCGCCGACCCGTTCTCCGTCAATCCAGACCTCCGCCCACGGCGTCGCGTTCAGGCTGATCGCGCCCTTCGGCAGGTCGAGCGTCACGGCGGCGACCTTCCCGGGCCGGACCTGGACGACGCGGCTGACGTGGTAGGCGAGCGGCTCACTCGCGAGCTCCAGCTCGTGGCGGCCGGCCGCCATCATGATCCGATCCGAGTCGGTCGATCCCAGCAGCCGTCCGTCCTCGCGGATTTCGAGGCTGAACGGCGCCTTGACCGTCACCCATCCCGAAACCGGACCCGCGGTGGGCGCGACCCCGACCGGCAGCACGAGCGACGCCGTGCCACCCGCCTGGACCGAGACGGTGTGACGAGCGCTCGCGCCGTTGGCCTGGAGCTCGACGAGATGATCGCCCGGGGCGAGATCGGTGATCGTCAGCGGGGCCACGCCGCGGTCCGCGCCATCGACGAGCACCTTCGCGCCGGCCGGTTCCGATTGCACCGCGAGCTGGCCGGCCGCCGGCGCCTCCGCGAATTCGAGGTACTGCGACACCTCGGCACCCGCCGTGATATTGAGCGGGATCACGCGGGGCACACCGCTGCCGCGGAGCTCGAGAATGTGCGAACCAGGAGGAAGCTCGAGGCGCGCCGGCGTGCGGCCCCGATCGACTCCGTCAACGAAAACCGCCACCCCGACCGGGTTCGACTGCACGACGAGCACACCCGTCACAGCCGGCGCCGCGGTGCCGCGCGACGCCTTCATGGCCACGAACCCGCCGGCCGCAACCACCACCACGATGGCGGCAATGACCGCGATGCGTCCTTTCGAGGGCCCGCGCGGCCCGCGCTTCGGCGTCATCAACTCGGGGGCGGTGAATGGGGCGTCCGGATTGAAGAGCGAGGCCGGCGCAGCCGGCGGCGCGGCAGCCACCGTCGCCGCCGCGATTGGCGCTACTGCGATCGGCGCAGCCGCAGCCGCAGCCGGAGCGACAAGGGTCGCAGCCGGCAGCGGGAGCGGCGCGGGCTCGAGATCCATCGGCGTCAGCGGTTCGCTGCCGATCAGTTCGCTCAGATCGTGGACGTCCGGGAGCAATTCGGACGGCCCGAGCAGATCCGTGATGTCGAGCAGCTCGGGACCGCGCGACGAATGAGCAAAATCATCAACGTCCGTATCGGCGTCGTCGTCCGGCTCGATCTCGGTGAACGTGGTTGGCTCGGCCGAACGCGCCGGCGGCGGTTCCGCATGCACGGACGGCTCGGGCCAGGGCTGCGATCGCAGGCGCGCCGGTTCCGGCGTCCAGGCCGCCGGCTGCACCACGTCCGCCTCGAGCAGCGACTCGCTGTACCGCGACAGGAACGTGTCGAGCGCGACCGGCGCGGCGACATAGGTCGAGTCCTCGCCGATGAATTCCTCGAGCGCGGTCAGCGCTTCGGGAGCCGATGCGAAAGGACGCCGCACATCCACTTGGAGGGCTCGCGCCAGCCACGATCGCAACGCGGGCGAGAGCGGCTCCTGCCCGCCCATCGCGCTGCGCGCGTGCGCCTCGCTCAACAGCGCCGGAATCTGATGCGGATACTCGTCAACTCCGAGCGGCCGGCCGAGGATCAGCGCGAGCGCCACGAGACCCATCCCGGTGACGTCCGCGCGATGGTCGAATCGCGGCAGCCCCGCGCTCGGCGGCATCGCGACCCGGAACTCCTGCCAGAGCCGCTCGCGGGTGTACTGCAGCTGCTCGATGGCCGCGCCAAGCACGTGCTCGACGATGATCAGCCGGCCGTTGGGCGTGACGACGAGGCGCTCAGGCGCGATCAGGCCGTGCGCGACGTCGCGCGCGTTCTCGTGCAGGACCGCGACGCCGGGCACGAGCTGCCGGATCAGGCAGAGCGCGGCGTTGATGTCGAGCTGCAGTCCGCGGCTCTGCGCCACACTCAGGATGTCCGAGAGCCGCGTGCCTTCCAGATGATCCGAGACGATGGCGAGCGCCGAGGCCGGCGCCATCGCGCGATCGACCCGCCGCACCCGCACGTAGCAGGCCTGCCGGAAATTCGCGAGCCGCGCGACGCGCTCGCGCAGCGCGAACTCGAACGACGGCACGGCGAAGAGCGCCGGATGCAGCCGCAGGATCTGCAACAGCTCACCGGTGGCGCCGTCGGCCGCGACGGCGCGGTCGCCGAGGCCGTCGGAAAAGAGCGGGGCTTCAGGATGATCGAACGCCGCAAGGCTGGACATGGCGATTACGCGTAGTGCAACCGCAAGACCAGCTTGTGCCGCGTACACGAAAACCGCTGCAACTCACTGTCCGGCCGCGCCTCCGGGCGATCGCCATCTTTCGTATGAGAGACGCATTCGTTTACAGCCCTGTCAGCGCGCGCGCGATTTTGTAATCCGGGTATCCGGTGCACCGCCCCGGCGGTCTGGTGACGCGCCCCAACGGCTCGGCGCGAACGCGCTCGATGGCTACAAGGTGGCGTTCATCTCGTCGTTCGCCCTGT
>JBDTSX010000222.1:0-7721 GCA_039930925.1 Acidobacteriota bacterium
CGGTGGCGCAGGGTGAACGCGGCGCGGGGCGAGGTACCGTCCGGTTGACGGTCGCCGCGAATACCGGCCGGGGACGCACCGCGACGATCGAGATCGCCGGCCAGACGCTCGTCCTCCGGCAGCATGCGGCGGGTTCAGCGAGAGCCGTGCGCAATGATTTCGCGGGCGCGCGTCGTGGGTTGCGCGCCGTGTACCGCGCTGCCGGTTCGGAGTGGTGGGTCGAGGGAAACCCGTCGCCGTCGGTGTTTGGGCAGGCCGGAGGGATCCAGGTGCCCGATGACTACAACGGCGACGGCCAGACCGATCTCGCGGCCTTTGCGCCCGAAACCGCGACGTGGTGGGTGCGCCATGCGCTGCCGGTCGTGTGGGGCGTGCCCGGCGATGTGCCGGTGCCTGCGGACTATGACGGCGATGGCCGCGCGGATCTCGCGGTGTTCCGCCCCGGCAGCGGGCGGTGGTCGATCAAGGATCAGCGCACCACGATCTGGGGGCTGCCGGGGGATCTGCCAGTGCCGGCCGATTACGACGGTGACGGCCGCGTCGACGTGGCGGTGTTCCGGCCGTCCACGGGGCGATGGTACCTCCAGGGTGGTGGGTCCGCGAAGTGGGGTCAGCCCGGCGACATCCCCGTGCCCGCTGACTACGACGGTGACGGTGCCGACGACCTCGCCGTCTACCGTCCCTCGACGGGCGTGTGGTATGTGAAAGACCTCTTCACCCGCCAGTACGGCATGCCCGGTGACTTGCCGGTACCGCTCGATTTCAACGGCGACGGCCGCGCCGAGCTCGCCGTCTATCGACGCGCGAGCGGCACGTGGTTCGTGGAGAACTCTGGACCGGGGGTGCACTACGGGCAGCCCGGCGACGTGCC
This sequence comes from Acidobacteriota bacterium, assembly GCA_039930925.1. Lineage (GTDB taxonomy): Bacteria > Acidobacteriota > Vicinamibacteria > Vicinamibacterales > 2-12-FULL-66-21 > JALZOC01. The sequence goes on from JBDTSX010000222.1 coordinate 872, forward strand.
ACTCGGCTTCCCCGCGTGGCTGCTGCCTCAAATGGCGATCGATCTCGGAGGGGACCATCGGACCGACGCGGCAGTCTATCGGGCGGCGACGCACGACTGGGCGATTCAGCAGTCGACCCTGAATTTTACGACGCAGGATGTGTACTCGTTTGGCCTCGACGCGGACTTCCGCCGCATCAGCGATGTGGACGGCGACGGCCGGGGGGATCTCGTCCTGATGCGCCCGTCGACTGGCATGTGGTACGCGGCGCTCTCGTCAATGGGCTATCACGAGTACGCCAGGTATGGCCCATGGGGCGTCACTGGTGATGCGGTACTGCCGGGTGACTACGACGGTGACCGCCAGGCTGACCTGATGGTCTTCTGGGCCGCTGAAGGGCGCTGGTACTTGAAGACGTCGACGAGCCGTTTCGCCGACGCCCAGATCATCGACTGGGGGCTGCCGGGTGATGTTGGCGTGCCCGCTGACTACGATGGCGACGGACAGGTCGATGTCGCGGTGTTCCGGCCGTCCGCCGGGCGCTGGTACGTGCGACGCAGCAGCGACGGCATGATGATGACGGTCGACTGGGGTCTCGCCACCGATCTGCCGGTCCCGGCCGACTACGACGGCGACGGCCGCACCGACGCGGCGATCTTCAGACCGTCAACCGGCGAGTGGTGGATCCGCTATTCAGCCACAGACTTCGCCACCTCGGCCACGATCGTGTACGGCGCGACTGGCGACGTGCCCGTACCCGGCGACTACAACGGCGACGGTTTCGCGGAGCCGGCGTATTTCAGGCCCAACGTGGGATTCTTTGTCTCAGGAATTGGGCAGGTCTACACCGCCGCCGCTGGCGATCAAGTCATCCGGTAAACCCAAAGCTGCCCTCAGCCTTGAGCCTTCAGCCGTCAGCCCTAGAAATGCCGAGCATCGATCTGAACTGCGACATGGGCGAATCGTTCGGCGCCTACACCATTGGCGCCGACGCCGGCGTGATGCCGAGCATTTCGTCCGCGAGCATCGCATGCGGATATCACGGGGGCGATCCGGCGGTGATGCGGCGCACCGTGCGGCTGGCGCGCGAGGCGGGCGTCAGCGTCGGCGCGCATCCTGGCCTTCCCGACCTCGCGGGGTTCGGCCGGCGGGAAATGCGCGTCACGCCAGACGAGACCGAAGACCTCGTGCTCTACCAGATCGGCGCGCTGGCGGCGATCGCGCGGAGTGAAGGTGTGGCACTGCGGCACGTCAAGGCACACGGCGCGCTCTACAACATGGCCGCGCGGGATCGCTCCCTGGCCGACGCGATCGCGCGGGCGGTCCGGGCGTTCGATCCGACGCTGATTCTCTTCGCCCTCCCGGCATCGGCGCTCGCGCGCGCCGGGGAGGCCGCTCGGCTGACGGTCGCGACCGAGGGATTCGCGGATCGCAGTTACGAGGCGGACGGCTCGTTGACGCCGCGGTCGCGGCCCGGTGCGGTCATTCACGACCTCGCCGCGGTGGTCGAGCGGGCGGTGCGCATGGCGGTCGAAGGGCGCGTGATCGCGACCGACGGCAGCGAGATCCCGGTGCGGGTTGAGACGCTCTGCACGCACGGGGACACGCCCGGCGCGCCGGAGCTGACGCGGGGGCTCCGGGCCGGTCTCGAACGGGCCGGCGTCGCGATTGCGCCGCCGCGTGGTGCGCCGCGGTGACGCCGATCTTCGGGTGGTGGCGGGCGGGCGATCCGGCGGCGCGCCGCGCGTTGATCGCCGCCGGGCTCGGCTGGATGCTCGACTCGTTCGACGTGATGCTCTACGCGCTGGTGCTCACGTCGATGATGCCGGACCTCGGCATGTCCCGGAGTGCCGCCGGGATCGTCGGCTCGGTGACGCTGCTCGCCTCGGCGGCCGGCGGACTGCTGTTCGGCTTCGTGGCGGATCGATACGGCCGGACCCGCGCGCTGATCGCCAGCGTCGTGATCTACTCCGTCTTCACCGCCGCCTGCGGCTTTGCCCACACCGTCGCGCAGCTGGCGGTGTTCCGCGTGCTGCTCGGCATCGGCATGGGCGGCGAATGGGCCAGCGGGGCGGCGCTGGTCTCCGAATCGTGGCCCGCCGAGCATCGGGGCAAGGCGCTCGGGTTCATGCAGAGCGCCTGGGCGATCGGCTACGCGGCGGCCGCCCTGGTGGCCGGCCTGGTCCTGCCGCGGTGGGGATGGCGCGCGGTGTTCTTCGTCGGCGTCCTGCCGGCGTTCTTCACCCTGTGGGTGCGCCGCAACGTAGAGGAGTCCGCCCTGTGGCGCGCGGGACGTGCACACCCGGTGCTCGACCGCGCGCGCTTCACCGACATGTTCCGCGGCGGCCTGCGACGGATCACGATCGCGGTCACGATCATGAACGCGTTCACGCTGTTCGCGTGGTGGGGCTTCAATCTCTGGCTGCCGGGCTACCTGTCCCTGCCGATCGGATCGGGCGGGATGGGGCTGTCGACCCGGGTCATGGCCGCGTTCGTCTTCGCGATGCAGATCGGCATGTGGTTCGGCTACGTCACCTTCGGGTTCATCGCCGACGCCGCCGGGAGGAAGCGTACCTACGTCACTTACCTGCTCGCCGCCGCGGTGTCGATCGCCGTGTACATGTCGATCCGCTCACCGGCGGGGCTGCTCGTGCTCGGTCCGGTGGTGGCGTTCTTCGCCACGGGATATTTCAGCGGCTTTGGCGCGGTCACCGCCGAGATTTACCCGACCGCGATCCGGGCGACGGCGCAGGGTTTCACCTATAACGTCGGACGGATTGCCAGCGCCGCGGCGCCGTTCGCCGTCGGATCGCTGTCGCAGACGCGCGGCTTCCGGGCCGCGCTGCTACTGGCGTCGGCAGCGTTCGTGCTCGCCGCGATCACCTGGATCTGGATCCCGGAGACGAAGGGACGAGAGCTCACGTAAGATCGAGGGACGCGGGCATCGGTCCAGAGGGGGAGACATGCTGAAGGGGTCACGCACCGTCGTCGTCACGAAGGTTCAACCGGTGAGCATCCACGGCCAGATCTCGCTGGACGTGTCGTTCGTGGACCCGGACGATGCGCAGGGGCAGGTGAGCCTGGCGCGGATCGGCCCGGAGTCCGTCCCGCGCAACCTGGAGGCCGGCGACCGCGTCGAACTCCACTACTTGCTGGGGGCGGTGACTGAGATCACGCGCCTGTCGTGACCGGTTCCCAGGTTCGTCCTTTTCCCGTTTCCCGGCTCGTTGTCCCCTGTAAAATCAACCAGGCCCCCCGCCTTCCAGCAGGAGTTTCCAGCATGCGCATCTGTGGTTTCCGTCCGGGCCGAGGCCTGTCTCTCCTGGCAGTCCGCTGCCTGGCGCTTGCCTGCCTCTCCACGGTAGCGGCAGCCCCGGCTGTGCTTGGCGCCCAGGCGGCCCCCGCCCAGCCCGCGCCGGCGAAGCCGGCCGCTGGAAAGGCCACTCCGGCGTCAGGCGCGCCAGCGAAACCGGCAGCCGCCCGAGGCTCAACCGCGTTGCCGTCGGCACGCTCGATCATCGATCGGCACGTCGCCGCCGTCGGCGGCCGGCAGGCCATCCTGTCCCACTCGTCGTCACACGCCGTCGGCACGATGACGATTCCCGGCAGCGGCATCAGCGGTGCGCTCGACATCTACAGCGCCAAGCCGAACAAGAGCCTGACCAAGATCAACCTCGGCGGCATCGGCGAGATGTTGGAGGGATTCGACGGCACGGTCGGCTGGGGCGTGAACCCCGTGACCGGCGCGATGCTGGCGCAGGGCAAGGAGCTCGAGGAGCGGATGTTCGATGCGGCGTTCTACAGCGACCTCCAGGAAAACGGTCGCTACGCATCCATGAAGACGGTCGAGAAGACAACCTTCGAAGGGCGCCCCTGCTACAAGCTGAGTCTGGTCAAGAAGGACGGTTCGGAGGACTTCGACTACTACGACGTCGAAACCGGCCTCAAGGCGGGCGCCACCGCGACGCGCGAGATGCAGCAGATGGGTCCGGCGGTGGTGACGCAGATTCACAGTGAATACAAGAAGTTCGGCGGCGTGCTCGTGCCCACGGTCATGAAGCAGTCGGCCATGGGGGTGCAGCAGGTGATCACGATCACGTCGGTCGAATTCGACAACGTGCCCCCCGCGGCGTTCGAGCCCCCGGCGCAGATCAAGGCACTCGTCAAGTGACGCGCCGCCGCCGGCGGATGCCGCCGCGCGGCGTCCGCGCGCTCGTCGCCGCGATCGCCCTGACGACCGCGGCTGCCGTGCTGCCGGCGCAGGTGCCGAACGGCGTCGAGACGTTCGACGCCGCGTGGACGATCATCCGCGACTCCCATTTCGACAAGACGATGAACGGGCTGAATTGGGATGCCGTTCGCGCCGAGCTCGCGCCGCGGGCCGCGGCCGCGACGTCGGATGGCGAGCTCCGTGCCGTGATCAGGGATCTGCTTGGCAGGCTCGGCCTCTCCCACTTCGCGTTGATTCCCTCGAGCGCGGACCAGCCCGCCGGCGCCTCGCGCGGAGCGTCGACCGAGGGTAGCGCCACGCCCGGGTTCGATGTGCGTCTCGTCGGTCACGACCTGCTCGTCACCCGTGTTGACGCCGAGGTGGCGCCGTTGATCCATGCCGGGTGGCGGGTCGTGAGCATCGCCGGAGCGCAGGTCGCCGATCTGCTGCACGCGCTGCCCGAAGCGGACAACGACCGGCTGCTGAAGGTGGAGGCGTGGCGGGTCGCGCAGACGGCGCTGCGCGGCGCCGCGGGCACGAAGGTTGACGTCACGTTCGAGAACGGCGAGGGAGCGTCGGTCGCGCGCTCGCTCGATCGGCGTCCCGAGCAGGGGCAGCCGGTGACGGTCGGCAATCTTCCCACGATGTTCGTGCGCGTCGAGTCGGAGCGGAAGCAGACTCCCGCCGGTGGCACCGCCGGGTTGATTCGGTTCAACGTCTGGATGGCGGCGGTCGATGCGCCGTTCCAGAAGGCGGTGGACGAGTTCCGCTCGGCGGACGGCATGATCATCGACCTGCGCGGAAATCCCGGCGGCCTTGCCGCGATGCTGATGGGGATCTCCGGGCACTTCGTCGGCGAACGCAAGGTGCTCGGGGTGATGAAGACGCGCGAGAGCGAGTTCCGGTTCGTCGTGAACCCGCGGCTGGTTACCGCCGCCGGTGCTCGGGTCGAACCCTTCGCCGGGCCGGTCGCGATCCTGGTCGATGCGATGAGCGGCAGCGCCTCGGAGTGTTTTACCGGCGCGATGCAGTCGATCGGGCGCGTTCGCGTGTTTGGACAGACCTCGATGGGACAGGCGCTGCCGGCGCTGTTCGATCGGCTGCCGAACGGCGACGTCCTGATTCACGCCTACGGCGACTTCGTGACGGCGGACGGCACCCGCCTCGAGGGGCGCGGCGTCATTCCCGACGAGCCGACGCCGCTCCGCCGCGAGGACTTGCTCGCCGGCCGCGACCAGGCCCTCGACGCGGCCCTCGCATGGATTGACACCGCGCGACTGAAGCGGTGAGCGCGCCGGTCTGATCCGACCCCGTCAGTGATCCGCAGGCCTGAAATTCAGGGTTTTCGGAGATATCGTTGCGCTCGCACGTTCAATTTGATACAGTGGATGGACCTACGCCAACGGTCTTTTTTCCAGCCTTACACGTTTAATCGGGAGAATCGCATGGAGCAGCGCCGGCTGCGTCTCGGTGACATATTGGATGACTACTGTCCGCGCGAGCGGCGGCTGACCAACCATGTTGTCGTCGCGATGATTGAAGAAGATGTCAAGCAGACGCGCTGCACCACCTGCGATGCGGAGCATCCGTACAAGGGCGGGAAGGTTCCCAAGCGGCGCAAGAAGGAATCTCCAGCAGCCCTGTACAAGGAAGTACTCGCCGGCATGCCTGACGCGAAGGCGCCCCCTGTGCTGGCCTCGGCTGTCAGCCAGCCGGCCCCCGAGACCGTGACCGGCGTTGCGCTGATCGATCCACCGGCCGCTCCGGTCGCCCCGCTCCTGGCCGAGCCGGCCGACAATCCCCCAGCGGCGATCGACGAAATCGAAATCGAGGTCGAAGCCCAGCGCGGGCCCGACGTGGACGGCCCGGTTCATCGGCCGTTGATTCGCGCGCAGCTCCCACGCGTCGAAGGGCACAAGGAAGAGCGTCGTCTGCCCGAGTTCACGATTCGCCAGGCCGGACGCGGTAACGGTTTCCGCGGCGGCGACGCCCGGATGAAACCAGCCCGGCCCGGCGGTCATCCCGGCAACGGCAGTGGCAGTGGCAACGGCGCCGGCAACGGCGGCCACGCCAACCGCCCCCATGGCGGTCCGCGCTTCGCGGGATCCCGCCCCGGCGCACCCGGACGCAGCCAGCCAGGCCGCGGCGGCCCGACGGCCGGATTTCGGTCCAATCAGCCGAGACCCGGCGGCGGCGGCAAGAAGCGGTCGCGCTAACCACTCATGACTGCTCTCCAGGGAAAGACAGGCCTGATCGTCGGCATCGCCAACAAGCGGTCCATCTCCTGGGCGATCACCCAGGCCGCCTCCGCCGCCGGCGCGCGTCTCGCCGTCACCTACCAGGGTGAGCGTCTCGAAGAAAACGTGCGCGAGCTCTCAGCCGGTCTCACCGATCCGCTGATTCTCCCGTGCGACGTCACCGATGATGCGCAAATCGCGCACGTGTTCGCGGAGATCGAGCGCGAATTCGGCGGGCTCGACTTCGTCGTCCACGGCGCCGCCTTCGCGCGGCGCGAAGATCTCGACGGCCCGTTCTCGCAGACGACGCGGGACGGGTTCAAGCTCGCGCTCGACGTCAGCGCCTACTCCCTGATTGCCCTGGCGCGCGGCGCCGCGCCGCTGATGGAACGCCGCGGCGGCGGCCGCATCCTGACGCTCACC
>JBDTSX010000223.1:0-7719 GCA_039930925.1 Acidobacteriota bacterium
TCCGCTTCATGGCGGACAAGGTCGGCGACGAGTTCGAGGGCTACATCACCGGGGTCAGCCAGTTCGGGTTGTTCATCGAGCTGATCGAGCATTTCGTCGAAGGGCTCGTGCACGTGACGACGATGGCGGACGACTACTACCGCTTCGTCGAGGGCACGCACGTCCTGCGCGGAGAGAACAACGGGGCGGTCTACCGGCTCGGCGATCGGGTGAAGGTGCAGGTCATCAAGGTGGACATGGAGCGCCGGCAGGTGGATCTCGGCCTGACGGAAATCCTCGATCGCGTGCGTGCATCGGAGCGCAACCGCGGGCCTCGACGCAGTGCCGCCGAGCCGCGGGAGCAGGGGCGGCCGGCTGCCGCCACGAAAGCGGGGAAGCGCGACGCCGGGAAGCGCGCGGCCAAGCGCAAACAGCGCCCCGGGAAGCAGGAGCGCGCGGTCAAGAAGCGACGGCGTTGAATCGTCCGTGGCCACTTCGGCATCCGCCGTCAGGCGGAACAACGACCTGATGAAGTCCATTGTCATCGGCACTGCCGGCCATATCGATCACGGCAAGAGCGCGCTGGTGCATGCGCTGACCGGCACCGATCCCGATCGGCTGAAGGAAGAGCAGGCGCGCGGGATCACGATCGATCTCGGGTTCGCCCACACCGTTGTCGACGGGATCCACTTCGCGTTCGTGGACGTTCCCGGGCACGAACGCTTCGTCAAGAACATGCTGGCGGGGGCCGGCGGCATCGACCTGGTCATGCTGATCGTGTCGGCGGAAGAATCGGTGATGCCGCAGACGCGCGAGCACTTCCAGATCTGCCGGCTGCTGCGCGTGCCGGCCGGCATCATCGTGCTCACGAAAGCGGACCTGGCGGAGCCCGCCATGCTCGAGATCTCGGCGCTCGAGACCCGCGAGATGGTTGCTGGATCGTTCCTCGACGACGCGCCGATCGTGGCGGTCTCGTCGAAAACCGGCGAAGGGCTCGACGCCCTGCGCAGCGCGCTCGTCTCCGCGGCGGCGTCGCTGCGCGAACGCGATCCTGATGGTCCGGCACGGCTGCCGATCGACCGCGTGTTCTCCGTCAGGGGCTTCGGCACGGTCGTCACCGGTACCCTCGTGTCGGGGGTGCTCCGGGAGGACGACGAGTTGACCGTGCTGCCCCGCAACCGGCCGGTGAAGATCAGGGGGATGCAGGTACACGGCCGCGGTGAGGGGACGGCGTCCGCCGGGCAGCGCGTGGCAGCGAACCTGGGCGGCATCGAGCTGGGGGAGGTGGGGCGGGGAGACACGCTCTGCGCGCGAGGGGCATTCGAGCCGACGCGCCGCCTCGACGCCTTGGTCGATGTGCTGCCCGACGCACGGGCGCTGCGGCACGGGGCGCGGGTGCGGTTCCATCACGGCACCAGTGAGTTGCTGGGGCGGCTGGCGGTGGCGGCGCCGCGCAATGGAGACGGCGGGTCGGTGGAAATCGCGCCGGGCCGCTCGGCGTTCGTTCGGATCAGGCTCGAGGCCCCGGCCGTGCTCACGCGCGGCGACCGCTTCATCCTGCGCGCCTACTCGCCCTCGGTGACGATTGGCGGCGGGGTGGTGCTCGATCCCGGGCCGCCGCGGTCGGCGATCCGCAGCGCCGCTGCCGCCGCGCGGTTTCGACGGCTCGACGAGGTGGAGGGGGCACAGGCCGCAGACGATGCCGTGCTCGTGTTCATGGAGGAGTGTGCCGGGGCCGGATTGGCGCGCGCCAGGCTGACCAGCCGCGCGGGCCTGACGGCCAGGGAAGCTGACGCCACCGTGGATCGGCTGGTCCGCGCCGGACGTGTGGCCGTCGTCGAGGACCTGCTGGTTTCGCCGGCGGTCCTGCAGGCGCTGTCGATGGGCGTAATCGCCGCGCTCCGCGCGCATCACGCGTCTCAGCCGCTCTCGGAGGGCATCCCGCGGGAGGAAGTTCGTGAGCGCCTGTTTGGCCGCGCGGCTCCGGCGGTGTTCGAGCACGTCGTGACGGCGCTCGCCGCCGAGCAGAAGATCGTCGCGCGGGATCGGCTGGCCGTGGCCGGACATCTCGTGTCGTTGTCGCCCGAGGAGGCTGACGCGCGGGCCGTCCTGGAACGGATGTTCAAAGAAGGGGGACTGGCACCGCCCGACCTGTCAGCGCTCGCGGCGTCCGCCGGGATGTCCGCCGCGCTCATCGACCGTGTGGCGAAGCTGCTGCTGCGACAGAAAACACTCGTCAAAGTGGACGCGCTGCTCTTTCACGCCGACGTCCTGGCGCAGCTGAAGGCCGATGTCAGGGGCTTGAAAGGGGTGGCGGGGACGAGCGGGCGGGTGGATGTCCCGGCGTTCAAGGAGCGCTACGGCATCACGCGGAAGTTCGCGATTCCGTTACTCGAATATCTGGATCGAGAGCGCGTCACCCGGCGGGTTGGTGACGCGCGTGTGGTGCTGTAAACGCTAATCCTCGTCCTTGCCTCCGCCGCTGGTCGAATCCTTGAAGTTCCTGATCCCTTTGCCGATGCCTCGTCCAATCTCGGGCAGGCGGTTGGCTCCAAAGATGACAATGATGATAACGAGAATGATCATGAGCTCGGGTACGCCGAGACGGCCAATCATGAGAGCTCCTTGGATAAAGCGTGCAGAATCACTGGATTGTATCACCGTTGACCGACGGCGGGAGGCGCCTCGAAGAGGGGTGAAACGGGCCTGGGCCGCGCTTCTCAGCTCGGGCGCGCTCCTGGGCGCTCTGACGCCAGCCGGGGCACGGCCAGCCGGACCGCAGTTCACATCCGGTGTCAACCTGGTCGAGGTCTACGCCAGTGTGACCGACAGCCGCGGCGAGCCGGTCACCGGGCTCACACAGGCCGACTTCTCGCTGCGCGAAGACGGTGCGAACCAGACGATTTCCACCTTCGCGGCGGGTGAGTTTCCCTTGTCGGTCGCGCTGGCGATCGATCGCAGCTTCAGCATGGCGGGGCCCCGTCTCGCCCTGGCAAAATCGGCGGCGCGCGCGTTTCTGGGCGAACTGCGTCCGCGGGACGAGGCGATGGTGATGGCGATTGGCTCCGACGTCCAGATGGTGGCGCCGCTGGCCACCAACCGCACCGCGCAACTGGACGCGGTCGATCGGCTCGATGCCTTCGGCACAACCGGCCTGCACGACGCGATCATTCGCGCCATCGATACCATCCAGCCGGCGAAGGGGCGCCGCGCGCTCGTCCTCTTGTCGGACGGGAGCGACCGCTACAGCGAGGCGAGCGCGACCGCGGCGCTCGACCGGGCGCGCGCTGCCGACGTGATGATTTATCCGATCGCGTTCGGCACGCGCCCGCCGCTCTTTGCCGAGCTCGCGACGCTCACCGGCGGCCGATCATACCAGGCCGGCGACGGCGCCGCGTTGACGTCGTCCCTGCACACGATCGCACGCGAACTGCACGAACAATACCTGATTGGGTACACGCCCTCCCGCCCGGTCGCCCCAGGCAGCGGCGAGTGGCGCTCGATCACCGTCAGCGTCGCCAGACCAGGCGTGTACGTGCGCGCCCGCGATGGCTACATGGTCAAGTGACCAGAGCGGCGATGGGTCAGGGCTGATGGCTTCGGCTCTTAGCGCCTCGCCCTTAACCCTAAGCCCTCAGCCTTGAGCCTTAAGAAGTCCACCATCAAGCTCACTTCGAACGTGCTCAGCAGACGTCGTCTGAGGCCGTGATACGGCTGGCGTCCCGAGATGAGATCGGCCATCACGCCGCGGATGCCTTCGCTGCGCTCGAGGCCGTGCAGCAGCAGCCGGGTAAATCGGGGCGTGAAGAAGTGGGCCTTGAGGCGAGCGGCGCGGATCAGCTCGCTATGAACGGCGGCGCGGATTCGGCGCGTGTACTCCGCCGCGCAATCGCCGCCCGCGAGCAGGCTCCCGGCGGCGGCGTCTCCCGAGATCAGGGCGAAGAAGATGCCTTCGCGGGTGATCGGATCCACCATGCCGCCGGCGTCCCCGAGCAGCATCCAGCCCGGCCCCGCCGGCCGCTCGCGCCCGAGCGTCGCGGCGCGCAGCGACGGGATCGGCCAGCTGTAGCGCTCGAGCCGGACAGTCCCGGTCGCGTGGCGCGCGATCCAGCGTGATGCGATCGGCAGGAGCGCGCCGACGGAGGTCACGTCCGCCTGTGCGCAGACGCCGACGGCAAGATGATCGTGCCGCGGAAACGACCAGAGATAGCCCGGGGGATCCTCCTCGAAGGCGATGGCGATCTCGCGCGAGGTGGCGCCGTGGACGAAGAAGCCGGTGGCGATCGACAGATCCGCGCGCGCGAATGGCTGGAGCACCCGCCGGCGGACGAGACTGTTTGGCCCGTCGGCCCCCAGCAGCCAGCCGGCGCGCCAGATGCCGTCGCGGGTGGCAACGGCCCACCCGCCGCCGTCCGGCGTGACGTCGAGCACACGAGCCGGGATCAAGCAGACACCCGCCGCGACCGCGGCGGCGAGCAGCGCCGAGTCGAACTCCCGGCGGGAGGCAATCACGAGCCGCGGCGGATCGGCGGCCGGGCCTGCGATCGCCATCCGCGTCAGCAAGGCCCCCTGTGCGAACGTTGCCGTCTGGATCGCCACGGCAGTGAAGGCGCGCGGCTCGACCGCGTCGTGGACGAACTCCAGCGCCCGCCCGGTCACTCCGCCGCCGCACGGCTTCTCGCGTGGATGCGATCCGTCGAACATCGCGACGCGCGCGCCGGCCTTCGCCATCCGCCACGCGGCGCGGCAGCCCGCGGGACCCGCGCCCACGATCGCGACATCGAACCGGTCCGTGGATGTCATAGTGTTACGCTAGGCCAGACTGTGGCCTGACTCCCAACTTTCAAAACCCCAAAACCTAAAACCCTAAAACCCTAAAACCCTAAAACCTGATCGTCAATGTCCCATCCACTTGTTCTTGCGTTGTATCCATCAGCGGCTGCGGCGTCGCTTGGCGCGCAGGCCCTGCACGAGGCCGGCGTCACCCGCGATCAGATTTCGGTCATCACCCGGAATCATGACGAAGACACCGCGCTCGCCAAGGCCATCGACGCCTCGCCGGGCGTGGAAATCGAGGACTCGCGCGTGGCTGCACGCCTCGGCGAGCTGTCCGGCCACGTGCTCGCCGCCATCGCTATCGTGCTGCCGGGCATCGGCCCGATTGTGGCCGCCGGTCCTCTCGCCGCCGATCTTGGCGAGGCAGCGGGCCACGCGGCCGGAGGAGTCGCCAGTGCCCTGAGCGGCGCGGGTCTGTCCACCGAGCGAGCCGAGGCGCTCGAGCATGCCGTTCGACACGACGGCGCGGTGCTCCTGGCGGTGCACACGACCGAGGCGGAGGTCCCTGCCGTCCGCTCCGCTCTTCAGGCTACCAGCGCAGGCGAGGTTGATCTGGCCAACTGGAGCGAGTAAACCCGACGCCTCTCCTGATCGTAGCAACGGCCAGTCTACCGCTGCCGTTCCAGGACGTCCCGGCCGGCGCGGCCGAGGCGACTGCAGGCTTGAACTCCCGCCGAACCCTGACGCTTGTGAGCACACGCGTGGCTGGCAAACGGACCGCTCACGACAAAAAAGCGTAAGCCTGCGACCAAAGGCGTCCACTTCGCGACCGCGAGCGTCCAATTGTCATGACGCCAGGCCACGCCAGCCCCATCCGGACCTCCGATTGGCGCGCGTTCGGCAGGGTACTTTTATTGCAACTTGCGGAACGTGCCGGAGTCGGCCAAAATGTCTGCATCAGTCGTAGCTGAACACCGCATGTCCGACATCTATCAGGGAGCCAGTCCGAATTCCCGGTTCCTCGCCGGCTCGGTTCCGGCCAGCGAGACGTCCTGGCAGAGCTATGGCCAGCGAGCCGCGGGCTCCGTGCTGACGCACGTGGCTGGCCTGATTCTGATCATTTTCCTCCTCACGCGCGCGGCCGCCCCGGACGCTCCCTCCATCACGATGGTCAAGCAGCCAGACATCACCTGGCTGAAGATTCCAGGACCTGGCGGTGGCGGTGGCGGCGGTGGGAACAAGCAGCCTGACCCACCGAAGAAAGCCGAGATCGTCGCGCCAAAGCCGCGCTCCATCGAGCCACCCAAGGTCGTCGAGGTGCCGAAGGTTCCGGCGCCGCAGATGAATATCCCGGCGGTTACGGCACCGGTCGAATTGCCTGGCGCCGTGACCGCGGTTGCGCAGCCGACTATGTCGCTCGGCGCCGGCACCGGCGGGGGTGGGGGGACCGGCACCGGTACCGGCACCGGCTCAGGTACGGGCTCCGGTCTGGGCGACGGCTTCGGCGGTGGAACCGGCGGCGGCGTCTACCGCGAGGGAAACGGCGTCACGTCACCGATTCTGGTCAAAGAGCTCAAGCCGAACTACACCGGCGAAGCGATGCGCGCCAGGATCCAGGGCACCGTGACGATGGAAGCGGTCGTGATGCCGGATGGCTCCGTTGGCAGCGTCCACATCACTCGCGGCCTCGATTCCGCCTTCGGTCTCGATCAGGAAGCGGTCAAGACGGTGAAGCAGTGGCGGTTCAAGCCGGGCATGCGCCTCGGCCAGCCGGTCCCCGTCCTGATCGTGATCGAGATGTCCTTCACGCTGCGCTAGACACGTTCGGCCCTGCGCTGGGCGCAGGCTTTGCCATTCAACGAAAGGGCCGGTCGGGAGAGCATCCCGGCCGGCCTTTTGTCGTTCATGGTGCCGCGCGACCGGGCACAAAAAAGCCGACCCAGGATTTCTCCTGAGCCGGCCAAAAACAACCTAAAACCCTAAAACCTAAAACCCGATCTTCAGTACATCCCGCCCATGCCGCCGCCGCCACCGCCGCCGGGCATCGGCGAATCCTTCTTCTCTTCGGGGATGTCGCAGACCAGCGCCTCGGTCGTCAGCAGCAGGGACGCGATCGACGACGCGTTCTGGAGTGCCGAGCGCACGACCTTGGTCGGGTCGATGACGCCGGCCGCCACCAGGTTCTCGTACTTGTCGGTCGCCGCGTTGTACCCCTCTTCGCCGCTCGCTGCCTTGACGCGCGCGACGACGATGGAGCCTTCCTGGCCCGCGTTGGTGGCGATCCACCGGAGCGGCTCTTCGATGGCCTTCCGGATCAGCTCCACGCCGACCTTCTGGTCACCCTCGAGCTTCAGGTTGTCGAGCGCCTTCGCCGCGCGGATGAGTGCGACGCCGCCGCCGGGGACGATGCCTTCCTCGACCGCGGCCTTGGTCGCGTGCATCGCGTCCTCGACGCGCGCCTTCTTTTCCTTCATCTCGGTTTCGGTAGCCGCACCGACCTTGATGACGGCGACGCCGCCGACCAGCTTCGCGAGCCGCTCCTGCAGCTTCTCGCGGTCGTAGTCGGAGGTCGTCTCTTCGACCTGCGTGCGGAGCTGCTTCACGCGGCCTTCGATCGCGCTCTGCGTGCCCGAACCCTCGACGATCGTGGTGTTGTCCTTGTCGATGGTGATCTTCTTGGCCTTGCCCAGGTCTTCAAGTTTGATGTTCTCGAGCTTGATGCCGAGGTCCTCGGTGATCGCCTTGCCGCCGGTCAGGACCGCGATGTCCTCGAGCATCGCCTTGCGGCGGTCGCCGAAGCCGGGGGCCTTGACCGCGACGGCCGACAGCGTGCCGCGCAGCTTGTTGACGACCAGCGTCGCGAGCGCTTCACCGTCGACGTCCTCCGCGATGATCACGAGCGGGCGGCTGGCGCGCGCCACCTGCTCGAGCAGCGGCAGGAGGTCCTTCATCGAGCTGATCTTC